>CAYPKQ010000117.1:0-7992 GCA_964411355.1 uncultured Lachnospiraceae bacterium | reverse complement strand
AAAAAGATGGGCTCTATGGAACAGCTTATGGGCATGATCCCCGGCATTAAGCCCTCCCAGGCACAGGATATGAAAATTGATGAAAAGCTTATGGCAAGAACAGAGGCTATCATCAAATCAATGACAAAGATTGAGAGAGAAAAGCCCGAGATTATAAACGCTAACCGCAAAAAGAGAATTGCTGCGGGAAGCGGCACAAGCGTTGAGGAGGTCAATAAGCTTCTTCGCCAGTTTGAGCAGATAAGAAAAATGATGAAGCAGTTTTCATCAATGAATCCCAAGAAGATGGGCAAGCTTGGAAGAATGAAAATTCCGTTCTGATTTACGGATTTTTATATAAAATTAAAAAACAATTATAATTTTTGGAGGACAAAAATCATGGCAGTTAAAATCAGACTTAGAAGAATGGGCGCAAAGAAGGCTCCCTTCTACCGCGTTGTCGTTGCAGACAGCCGTTTCCCCCGCGATGGACGCTTTATTGAGGAGATCGGTTACTACAATCCTATGACCGAGCCCGCAGACATCAAGATCGACGGCGAGAAGGCAAAGAAATGGATCGCAAACGGCGCACAGCCCACAGATACCGTTAAGTCTCTTCTCAAGAAGTCCGGCATTACCGAGTAATTTTGAACGGAGATAAAAATGCTGGATCTTAAGGAAGTTTTATACGGCATCGCCCGTGCAATCGTTGATAACCCCGATGAGGTTACAGTAACTTCCACCGAGGACGACGATTCCGTTACC
This sequence comes from uncultured Lachnospiraceae bacterium, assembly GCA_964411355.1. Lineage (GTDB taxonomy): Bacteria > Bacillota > Clostridia > Oscillospirales > CAG-272 > SIG710. Next base: position 7,248 of record CAYPKQ010000117.1, on the reverse strand, counting down.
CTTACGCTTAATGTTGCCGAGGGCGACATGGGTCTTGTGATCGGCAGACACGGCAGAATCGCAAAGGCGATCAGAACCGTTATGAAGGCGGCTGCAGGAACAGTAAGCAAAAAGGTGAATGTTGAAATTCGATAAGAATCAAACAGACGAAGAAGGGCGGTAATACCGCTCTTTTTCGCTTTTTTGGAGGAAAATGAAAGAGAATTTTTCTGAAAAATATGCAGATGTGCTTGCGGGAATGAACGAAGAAGATTCCGAATATATTTTGAGGTGTATAAGAGAGCCGAAAATAGAAATCGAAGTGCTTTCGAGGCGCTTGAGTGCGCTTTATGAAATGCTGCTTGTAAGTGAAGAGCAACTAAAAAAAGCGGAAGAGAGCTTTTTTGAAAGGTGCAAAAAAATCCGTGCCCTTGTGATAAAATATAATGACACTCTCAAAAACGATGGGATTTGGAACAAAGTTGAAGGCGCAGAGGTCAGGAAAAAGCTCAATACTTTTTATTCACTTGCGGCAGCGATAGAGAAATCGGGTGCAGATGATGGAATGCTGCCACATATTGAGGACTTGACCCGTGAAGACATCGAAATTGGCAAAATGATCTCGCTTCTTAGGCGAGCAGTGATTTTGCTTGGTGGAGACAAGGCTGAAAAAGTGCAGTCTCTTATTTCAAAATACGGACTTTGTCATTCGATGACGAAGGAAATAATTAAAAGAAATACCGAGCTTTTCGTGGCAGTGCAAAAAAACGAAGCCGCTCTTGGTAAATACATCTCTTCGCTTGTATATTCTCTTGATGAAGAAAACAAAGGAGAGAGAATGAATCTGTCAAAAGCAAGAAAATGCGCAGAGGTCTTTCTTTTAAATTGCATAACCGAGAAATAAATGGCAATAATATATACTAAAACAAATGATAGGAGATAAAAATGAGTGTAAATGTTCAGAAATGTGCAATAATAGGTTGCGGCTTTGTTGGTGCAACCACGGCTTATACACTTATTCAGAGTGAGCTTTTTTCGGAGATAGTTCTCATAGATATCGACAGAAAAAAGGCAGAGGGCGAGGCAATGGATCTGGTTCATGGATTGCCGTTCCTTTCTCCCGTTAAGGTTTATGCCGGAGATTATAACGATATATCCGACGCCGCCATCGTAATAATCACAGCAGGAGCAAATCAGAGGCCGGGACAGACAAGAACAGATCTTGTAAAGACAAATGTAAAGATATTCCACAGCATAGTTGATAATATCGTTAAATACAATAGAGATGGCATACTTTTAGTTGTTACCAATCCCGTTGATATTCTCACCTATGTAACATGGAAGGTTTCCGGCTTCCCATCAAACAGAGTTATCGGTTCCGGCACTGTGCTTGATACTGCAAGACTTAAATATCTCATAGGTCAAAGACTCGGTGTTGATGCGAGAAATGTCCATTCCTTTATCATTGGTGAGCATGGAGACAGTGAGCTTGCGGTTTGGAGCAGTGCAAATATTTCGGGAATAGATCTTGATACCTACTGCGCAGAATCCACCGCCTGCGGAAGCATTGAGAGCCTTCGCGGAATATATGACGATGTGAAAAACAGTGCATACAGCATAATTGAGGCAAAGGGCGCAACATATTATGCTGTGGCTCAGGCTGTTAAGAGAATTTGCACTGCGATACTCCGAAATGAGAGAACAATAATGCCGGTTTCTACCTACCTTGACGGTGAATACGGTGTAAATGACCTTTGTATGTCAATGCCAAGTATCGTGGGCAAGGACGGAATAAAGAAGGTAATTGAAATAAAGCTGGATGAAAAAGAGCACAATTATCTGATGGAGTCAAAGGAAAAGCTCGCTTCGATAATAAAGGAGCTTGAGGATGAGGGGCTTATCTGAAAATAAGCAAAAATCTGTTGACAAAAAGGGCTTTTGGGGTTAAAATATAAGTACAGTATTTTTTTGGAGATTAGAATGAATAAAAGGCTTTTGCTTATAATCAATCCCGTTGCGGGCAAAATGAAGTCAAAAACCGCACTTTTCGATATCGTCAAGGTTTTTTCCGATAACGATTTCGATGTTAGCGTAAGGCTGACAAGGCGAAGAGGTCACGGTACAGAGATCGTCGAGAATGAGCATATGAATTATGATCTTATCGTGTGCGTTGGCGGCGACGGAACTCTTAATGAAGTTGTCAGAGGGCTTATAAAGTGCGGCGCAAATACTCCCATTGGTTATATACCTGCGGGAAGCACCAACGATTTTGCAAATAGTATAGGTCTTTCGCCAAATATAAAAAAGGCGGCGGAAAATATTGCAAAGGGTGAGAAATATCAGCTTGATATAGGAGCATTCAGGGATGTTATTTTCACATATATTGCATCCTTCGGTGCTTTCACCTCCGCATCGTACACTACTCCGCAAGCAACAAAAAATGCCATCGGTCATGTTGCATATGTTCTTGAGGGAATAAAGGATCTGAGCACTCTAAAGCCGGTTCATATAAAGGTTGAAGCAGACGGTGTTGTATATGAGGACGATTATATCTTTGGTGGAATTGCAAATTCAACCTCGGTGGGCGGTATAGTTAAGCTCAAAAAAGAGATGGTCGATATGAGCGACGGACTTTTTGAGGTGATCCTTATCAAAAATCCAAAAAATCTTAACCATCTCAATGAAATAGTCCGTTCTCTTATGACTTCGGATTATAAAAACAACAAATCGGTGGATTATTTCAATGCTTCACAGATAAAGATCACTACCGAAGATAAGCTTCCTTTTACTGTTGACGGCGAATATGCTGACGGCAGCGGAAGCATCACAATAAAGAATCTTAAGCAAAGATTGACAATTATAAAATAAAATGCAGGGGCTGAACCTTTTTCGCTCAGCCCCTTATTCAATGAAAAAGAGGGAAAAATGAAGCTGATAATCGCAGAAAAGCCAAGCCTTGCAAGAAATATTGCTTCTGCCGTCGGAGAAACGAGAAAGGGCAACGGCTTTATAGGTGGAAAGGAATATATAGTAACGTGGGCATTCGGTCACCTTTTTTCGCTTGCAGATATCGAGCATTATAATCCGTCTCCCGACGGAAGCGGCAGATGGACTATGGAAAATCTTCCTTGTTTTCCCGATGCCTTCCATTATGAGCTTCGAAAGGGCGCAGATAAGAAGGTGGATAGCGGCGTTCTTCGCCAATTTGAAATAATAAAGACCCTTTGCCTTCGTGATGATGTTGATACCATCATAAATGCGGGGGACGCAGACAGAGAGGGGGAGATAATCGTCCGTCTCTGCATAAAAAAGGCGTTTGACGAGAGCGGTATAGACCCCTTTAGCACCGAGTGCGGAAAGAGACTTGCAAGATTGTGGCTTCCCGACCAGACCCCTGAAACCGTCCGTGCGGCGCTGGAGGATCTGAAGGATGAGAATGAATATGACAATCTCGCATCCGAGGGCTATGCAAGAACCTATATTGACTGGCTTTACGGAGTGAATCTTACAAGATATGCTACCCTTAAAACGGGAACACTTTTGCGAGTGGGCAGAGTCATAGTGCCGATAGTCAAGGCAATTTACGATAGGGACATGGAGATAAGAAACTTTGTTCCGGGAAAATATTATGCTCTCGTCAGCGCAGAGGAGACAAATGGCGAGATGGTTGAGCTTACAAGTAAGCATAAATTTGACGGAGACAAGCTCAATACCGCAGAGCGTGCCTGCGCAAAGCTTAATGCACAGGAGGCGATAGTCACAAGCGTTAAGCGCAAAAAGTCAACTCTTGACCCCGGTAAGCTGTATTCTCTCTCGAAACTTCAGAATGTGCTGGGTAAAAAATATAAAATGTCAATGGCAGAAAGCCTTGAGATCGTCCAGAAGCTTTATGAGGAGGGGTATCTTACATATCCCCGTACCAATTCCGAATATCTTGCAACGGCGGAAAAGGACAAGATAAAGAAGATAATTGAGGGATGCAAAAAAATCGGTTATCCCTTGGCATTCAAGGATAAAAAAACTATTTTTGACGATTCAAAGATAGAATCTCATTCGGCTATCACACCGACCTATAAGATTCCCGATAAGAGCTGCCTCACGGAAAAGGAGTATACGGTCTATTCAACAGTATTTAAACGCTTTGCGGCAGTATTTTGCGCCGAGGATTGCGTTGTTGATAAAACCGAGATAACCATAAGCGTTGGCGGTCTTGAGGAGTTTACTCTGAAGGGCACGGTGGTGCTTGAAGCGGGATGGACGAAGTATGACGATGTGGAAAAGAAGGATAAAATACTGCCGAAGCTGGCAAAGGGCGATAAGGTCAATATAGATTTTAAGCCCGTCGAAAAGGAGACCTCTCCACCAAGACATTATACCATCGAAACTCTCAATAATTATCTGAAAAATCCCTTTAAGGAGGATAAGCAGAAGGCGAAAAATGCCGTGGAATCAAAGGATGAGGGAGATTCTCCCGCAAACGATGAAGAGGATTATAAGGCGATCTTTGAGGGCCTTGAGCTTGGTACAGAGGCTACGAGAACCGGAATTATCGACAATGCAAGAAACAGCAAATATATAGAGCTGAAAAAGGACGTTTATTATATACTGCCCGGCGGCGAATTTCTTATCGAATCTCTCGGTCAGATGAGCATAAATATGGATAAATATAAGACCGGCGAGATTGGTAAGGCACTTAAAAAGGTCTTTCGCGGTAACATGACGGTAGAAGATAGCGTTTCTCTTGCCGAGGGCGAGATCAAGGGCTATTTTGAGCAGAAGGATGCCCCAATCGAGCTTGATACCGATACGGGATTTTTCGGTGATGTTGTTGGGAAATGCCCACTCTGCGGCGGAGATGTTGTGAGATATAGATTTAAATATTCCTGCAGAAATTATAAGGAAAACGGTTGTAATTTCGGAGTGGGATGTTATATCTGCGGCAGAGCTGTTTCGGTTGCAAACGTAAAGAAGCTTCTCGAAGAGGGAAAAACCTCAAAAATTCAAGGCTTTATATCAAAGAAAAGCGGAAAAAAATTCGATGCCTTTCTTGTTTTGAAGGACGGGAAAACAGAATTTTTATTTGAATAATAATAGTACTTGGGGCTACGTCATTGACGTAGCCCCATTTGCTCGTAAACAGTAATTTGTCGAACTGTTGGAAAATTTTAAATGAGCCTTCTCTTGCAGAGAAGGGGGACCGCTAAATTACTGTTTATAGTGTGAAAACGTATGAGGTTTAGTCTGATGTTCTTTTGGATTGATGCATTTTTTTATAGAAATTATTGCACAAAAGCACAAGAAATCATGGTAAATATGCTTTATAATGATTTCAACAGCTTCAATATATGTGGGGGTAAAATCATGCTTGAAAGAAAAATTATTGAATGTGATCTTTGCGTTGTTGGCGGCGGAATTGCCGGAATGTGCGCGGCCATAAGTGCCGCAAGAGAGGGACTGTCGGTTGTTCTGATGCATGAAAGACCTGTTTTTGGCGGCAATGCATCATCTGAGATAAGAATGTGGATCTGCGGTGCACACGGTGAAAACAACCGCGAAACGGGAATACTTGAAGAGATAGCCCTTGAAAATTTTTATAGAAATCCCACAAAGAGCTATGCCATTTGGGATAGCATCCTTTATGATTTTATCAGAAGAGAAAAGAATATAAAGCCTCTTCTCAATTGTACTTGCATGGATGCGGAGACAGAGACGGGCGATTTTGCCGACGGAAGAGAAAAAAGAATAATCAGCGTAACCGGATATCAGATGACAACTCAGCGCTTTTTTGAGGTTAGGGCAAAATTCTTTTGCGATAGCTCCGGGGATAGCATCCTTGCGCCACTCACGGGTGCGTCCTTCAGGTTCGGAAGAGAATCAAAGGATGAATTCGGTGAAAATACATATGTTGAGGAAAGCGACAGCATGACCATGGGAATGTCATGTCTTATCGGGGGACGTGAGACCACCGAAAAAATTAAATTTACCCCGCCCGAATGGAGCCTTCCTGATGACGGCAAGATATTTGATGCCAGAAAGCCTAATATGAAGGCAGATTATGAGAATTTCTGGTATCTTGAGCTTGGCGGCGACAGGGATTCCATTGGGGATACCGAGGAGATACGCGACGAGCTTATCCCCCTTGCCATGGGAATGTGGGATCATGTTAAAAATTCGGGAAAGTACGATTGCGATAATTTTGACCTTGATTTTCTTGGTTTTTTGCCGGGAAAAAGGGAGTCTCGCAGAATGTGCGGCGAATATATGATAACAGAGCGTGATATTATGAGCGGTGAGCGTTTTCCCGATGAGATTGCATTTGGCGGCTGGACCATCGACGACCATTATCCGGGAGGATTTTTTCATGTGGGCACACCGAATACCAATGAAAAAACGCCCGCACCGTATTCGATCCCATACCGTGCGCTCTATTCCAAAAATGTTGAAAATCTGTTCTTTGCAGGCAGAAATATCAGCATGACTCACATGGCAATGAGCAGCATAAGAGTTATGGCAACCTGCGGACTTTTAGGTGAGGCTGTGGGAAAAGCTGCGTCTGTTGCAGTAAAAGAGGGGCTTACTCCAAATGGCGTTTATAGAGAAAAAATCTCTCTTCTTCAGTCGCTTCTTATGAATGAGGATTGTTTCATTCCCTTGAAAACAAGAGAAATCTCCGAAATATGCAAAAACGCAACGGTTTTGGGCGCAAATGAAAGCATAAGAGACGGAAAGGACCGTCCCCATCTCCTTTATGGCGAAACTTATGGAGAGGCTCTCACATCTGTCAAAGCGGGCGAGTGCATAGAATATACCTTTGCGCCCGCCGACATCGGTTCGGTTCATATCGTTTTTGATAGTGACCTTAACAGACGTACACTGCCGGGTGGAGATTGTGAAAGAACCCACAGCACAAGGGCAAATCGCTATCTCTCCGATCCGCAGATATATATGCCTCATACTCTTTGCCGTGAATTTACCCTTGTCGGCAAACTTGAAGGCAGGGAAGAAGAAATATTACACATTGAAAACAATAGGAAAAGGGCATATCATATCCCAATTGGAAAGAGATTTGATCGCCTTATTCTGAAGCCTCAGGCTTCTTGGGGAGAGGGCAGAGATATCACCGTTATTTCCTTTGATTTTAACTAAAAACAGGAGCGAATATGAATTTTATAGATGAAAATCTCAAAACCCCGATAATGGGTGAATATGATGTTATAGTGGTCGGTGCAGGTCCTGCGGGCTGCGGCGCAGCGCTCGCTTTGGGCAGAG
>CAYPKQ010000116.1:0-8082 GCA_964411355.1 uncultured Lachnospiraceae bacterium | reverse complement strand
TTGCAATGGATTTTCAAACCGTTTGTTAATTTAAGTGTTGAATTGTCACCTATCATTGACAATTCAACACTGTGCGTGGTGTCAGAATCCGGAAAGTATTGACTTTGTAAATAAAGTGTGGTATCATAAGAATATCTGCATCGGATGCGGTGAATGTGTCCGCATATTCCCATCGGGTGCAGTTTCCGATAGCGAAAATGGGATAAATTTTGATTATTCATCATGTCTTGGTTGTACTTCTTGTGCAGGTGTTTGCAAAAGCGGTGCGTTTTCGTCCATCGCCCGTTGATATTCGACCGACGAAGTACTGAAATGTGTGATGAAGGACAAGGCTTTTTTCGATATTTCGGGTGGCGGAGTGACACTTTCGGGCGGAGAGCCGCTTCTTCAGCCGTCATTTACGCTTGAGCTGCTCGGGAAACTGAAGGAGCAGGGAATATCTACGGCTCTTGACACTTGTGGAATGGTCTCGAAGGATATTTTTGTGTCAGCACTGCCGCTTGCGGATATTCTGCTGCTTGATCTCAAAATTTTCGATGGAGCGGAACATAAGCACTTCACCGGTGCCCACATAATGAGCAGATACTTTCAAATGCCGCTTTGGCGGCAGAGCACGTAAGAAAGAATCCCGAACATCGATTGTGGGTGCGAACCCCGATCATTCCCGATGCCACGGATAGTGATGATAATATTCGAGCACTTGCCGCTTTTATCCGTACCGAGCTTGCGGGAGCAGTGGAGAGATGGGAGCTGTGTATGTTCAACCGTGCGGCATCAGCCAAATATGAAGCAATGGGAAGAGAGTGGAGCTATCAGAATAAGCCGTCGATAAGCATAGAAAAGCGTGATCATCTGTTAAGGATCGCATCTGAGCAGATGGACTGTGAGGTGCTTGCAAGCGGCGTTATACAAGAATAATAGGAGCAAATATGGAACAGACCGTTATCATGCTTCGGAAAAGGTAGAAATATTTTTCGTTCTTACGTTCGTCGGCGTACTCGGTACGACAGAGTGTAAGAACGAAAAAAGCAAGTAAGCACAAGGCTTTCCTCGGGATTGCCTTGTGCTTCTTTTTGAATTTTATTTTTTCGCTTTTATTTCACTTTTTTATTTTTACCATTATCAACTTGTGGTATTACATCTTTTTCGACAGACTGGGACGGGGCTGATAATTCAGCCCCGTTAGTCTTTTATTTGGAACTTTCGATGAACTTAACGATATCGCCAACAGTTGTGAACTTATGGATATCGTCATCGGGGAACTGAATGTCAAATTCGTCCTCGCAGCGCATTGCCAGATCCATAAGCTCAACAGAATTGATGCCAAGATCCTGGGAAAGATCGCTTTCCATGGAAATATCCGATTCCTTGATGTCGAATTCATCGACGAGCATTGCTTTGATCTTATCGTACATTGTAAAAACCTCCGTAGCCATATGGCCAAATATATTTTATTTTTTATTGGATTTTAAAACGCTGAATTTTTTTCGATGTGGTTCTCTCGAACGGTTCATGACGCAATTCGATCTGTCTGATCTGTTTATAAGAAGGAAGCGACTGGTTTACAGTATTGATCTCTGACTTTATCAGCTCAAAGATCTCGTCATCCTCTTTTCCGGCGAGAATTTCCATGTTCGGTACGCAGATGGCGGTGATGGTAGGCTCACCTGTCTCATTTTCTCTTGCCATAACCACAGCTTCAAGAATTATGCCGATGGGCTCGATATATTCCTCGATCTCCTCGGGGAAAACATTTTTGCCGTTTGAGAGTATGATGACATTTTTCTTTCTGCCGGTTATATAGATATATCCGTCCTTGTCCATTCTTCCGATGTCACCGGTTCTGAACCAGCCGTCCTCCGTGAAGGCTTCTTTTGTTGCTTCGGGGTTCTTATAATAACCCATCATAACATTATCTCCTTTAACGAGGATCTCGCCCGTATCCTCACCGGGAGTCATATCTATCATAACTGTACAGCCTTGAACCGGCTGACCAACGCTCTTAAGTCTGACCTTTCCGGCGCGGTTGACTGCAACAAGAGGAGCACACTCGGTAATTCCGTATCCCTCAAGAATAGTAATTCCGAAGGCATAAAAATCCTTTACAAGCTCGGGGCTGAGCGGTGCACCGCCGCAGATTATACTCTTAAGATTTCCGCCAAAGGAATCAATTATTTCTTTAAAGAGCTTGCGGCGAACGTCGATTCCGCAGCCAAGAAGAACATTGTCAAAGCCCATGGCAAACTTCAGCTTGCCTTCAATGCCTTTTTTCTTAACCTCTGCCCAAATCTTTTTATGCATGGTTTCGGCAAAAAGCGGAACGAGCATAAGTGCATTCGGCTTGAAGTTTTTAAAATTTTTCATTACGTGCTTCAGCGAGTCATTGATGAGAACTTCGGCACCGATATTCATAAGCGCCAGGTGTCCGCAGGTCATTTCATAGGTGTGATGAGGAGGGAGCACCGAAACAAATGTGTTTCTCTCGTCATAGGGAGTTGACTGGCATGAAGCGTTTATTGCGGCGGTGAGATTTGCGGTTGAAAGCATAACCCCCTTCGCCGTCCCGGTAGAGCCGGATGTGAAAATTACAGCAGCCATTTTCTGTGGATCGATCTCATATGAGGTGTATGAGGTATCGCCGTTTTTCAGTGCGTTTTTACCTAATTCTATGAGATCGAGTATAGAAATATTCGTGTCATCCTCGGTAAAGTCATCAGCCGAGTTTATAGCAACAAAAAGCTTTACATCGGGAAGGAGCGGCTTGATCGCCTCGATCTTCTCGGAGAGATTTTCGGTGTAAAAAACAGCCTCAACCTCAGCAAAATTCATAAAATAAGCGGTTTGCTCATTTGAAAGATCCGGGTCAACAGGGACGATATGACCGCCGCCGTTTACAACCGAAATATAGGTTGCGGTGTATCTGGGGTGAGTATGACCGATAACGGCAACACCTTTTCCCATAAGCCCTTTAAGTGCAAGTGCCGTGCCTATCTGAAGAGTTTCATGATAAAGACGCTTATAGGAATACTTAAGCGTTTCACCGTTTTCAATATAGTGATAGAGTGGCTTGTGACCGAATGCATCTGCGCCGCTTTTTACAAGATCGCGAAGATCTGTTATCACCTTCGGCTTTTTAGCACCCTTCAGGTTATTTACCATTCTCATATCCAAAACTCCTATTTTAAAAAATAATAAATATCAACTTTTGAATGTCCGAGACTGCTATATTGTATCACAAAGTAGCCAATATGTCAAGTAAAATCTAAAAATTGATGTCATTTATGATATAGTATTGACGGAAAATGTAAAAATGAGTATAATTAAATCAAACATCAAAGGGGGCGCACATATGGGAATGTTTTATCGAAAACCGTTTTTTCTCTGTTGCTTTTTTGTTATTCTTGGGGCGTGTTTGGCGACATTTACGAATGCTAAGATAGTTAAGCTTAGTCTGCTTGCTGCTTTATGCCTCTCTGTGATTATGTTTGTTGCCTATGTTATAAGTAAACGTAAAGCTTTGCTGTTTTCATTTGTTTTGCCTTTGCTTTTTGCCGTGGTTTCAGCAGTATATTTTTTCTCTTATGCAGATAACAAGACGGAAATGGTCAGAAAATATGAAGATGATAAACCTCATGAAATAGAAGCGGTGGTAACTAAGTGTACCTATCTCAGTAATTACCTCAGTGTTTATGATGCAAATTGCAGCTTGATAGACGGTGAAAGGATTAAAACAAAAATCATAATTGAAGCCTCGTTTTATCTTGAGCTTGAAGTTGGCGATAAAATAAGGACGAGTGCTTTATTTACAGAAGTTGAGTCTGAACATAAGCAATACTATAATTCAAAAGGGATATATCTTCTTGCGGAGATGATCTCCGGAGAATATGAGAAAATCGGTGTCCAAAAAGATTTTTTGTTGACCTTGTCAATTCTCAGAAATGCGCTTACCCGGGTCGTTTATGAAAAAACAGAGGATGATGAAGCCGCAGGGCTTATTTGTGCAGTTTTCCTCGGTGACAGGGATGGCTTGACACTTGGTGCGAAAAGAGATTTTAAGCGCATCGGCGGTTATCATCTTTTAGCACTCAGCGGAATGCATCTTTCGGTGTTTTGTGCGGCGCTTGATGTGCTTCTGAAATTTTTTAGATTAAGAAAAGGCAAGAGATATATTGTACTGACTTTGGTTATGGCATTTTATGTGGCACTTACAGGTTTTCAACTTTCAATGGTGCGTTCTGCAATCATGCTTTTTGCAACATATACAGGCTACTATTTGCGGTCAAGAAGAGACTCTTTAACTTCGCTTGCTTTTGCTGCGGCTATAATTATCGTATTTTCTCCATCGTCTGTTTCGGATGTTGGTCTTTGGATGTCTGTTGCTGCTACATTCGGAATTATTCTGGCGATTCCACTTGAGGTTTTTGTTCGTTTCAAATTGAGAAGAATAAGAAACAAAGCTTTGAGAAAAGCCGTGTCTTATGTTGCATCGGCAATTATTTTTTCGGTAGTTGCAACTTTAATGGTTTTTCCATTTTCTTGCTTTGTTTTTCGTGCGGTTTCTTTGGTTGGACCGCTGACAACTCTGCTTCTTTCCGGTGCTGTCTCCTTTACATTGGTAATTGCGCCCATCGGCTTGCTTACCTCATGGATTCCGTTTGTTTCGGATTTTGTATTTTTTATTGGCTCAATTGGAGCAGAATTTATCCTTTGGGTTTCCGAGATGCTGTCGGGGCTTGAAAACATATATGTTTCTCTTGATTATGAGTTCGTTCCTTATGTTACGATACCGTTTTTCGCTATTCTGTTCCTGCTTTTGATGGTTAGAATTAAAAGAAAATGGATAATACCTGCGTTTGCCGTCCTTTGGATAGCGGCTTTTGCGGTGCTTGAATTTTTTGCAATAAATTCCGAGACCTTGATTCTTGAATACACAAATCTAGGTAAAAACGAGTATTTTTCTGTTTCTTACTGCGGAAGAAACGCACTTGTTGATATTTCTGACGGATCATATGCCAAGATGAGCGAAGCAAGCGGCGAAGCGACTTCTAAAGGCTATTGCGAACTTGACGCGGTTATTCTTACGCATCTTCATAACCGACACATAATTTCTCTGAAAAAGCTTTCTTCGGCGTATATACTGAGAAGCGTTTATCTTCCCGAGCCTGAAACGGTACAGGAGACAGAAATAGCAAGAGAAATAGAAAATGCGATGGATATTGTGAATGTCGACATATATTATTATGGGCAGAATGATTGCATAGACGTAAACGGCGTTAAGCTTGATATCGAAAGAGCATATCTGAAAAGATCTTCCCATCCCGTGGTGGGGATAGGGTTTTCGGGCAGACCTGATCTAAAATATTACGGTTCCTCCTATTCAGAATATGGTGAAATAACTTCATGTGAAAATGTGATATTCGGTATTCATGGACCGGTTTATAAAAAAGAGTTTGCAATAGATGCATCAAAATGCTCACTTATATCCTTTGCAAGCTCGGATGCTTTTTTGGGCTGTACTGTAAACGATAATGGAAATGTTAAGATCGTAAAAGAACCCGAAAAATTGGTCTTTAAATATGATTAACAATGCTTTCACTCCTTTCATAGTCTTTTATAGACGGAAAGGAGTGATTTTTTGAAAAAAATCAAAAAAGTGTGCGTGCTTGGCAGCGATATAAGACAAGTTTATATTGCCGACATGCTTTGCTCGAGAGGGGTTGAGGTTGTATTTAATGAAGGAGATGTTTTTAAAGAAAAACTTTCTTTCTTCGATTGCTTTTTGTTACCTGTTCCGGTAACAAAGGACGGTTACCGTCTCGGAGATGAAAAGGGAATTTTGCTGATGGATCTGCTTGATGCGCTGCCATGTGAATGTACGGTTATAGGAGGAAAGATACCGCAGTTTTTTTCTGATCATCTGCTCTCGAAAGATATACGTATTTGTGATTTTTATGAGGATAAAGAATACATATGGAAAAATGCTAAAATTACCGCAGAGGGTGCACTTATGCTGCTGATGCAAGAAACCGAGTTTTCGCTTGAAGGATTGAAGGTTCTTGTATGCGGATACGGAAGGATAGGGAAGTGCTTATCGAAGCTTCTTGGTTTGCTTGGAGTGGATGTTACGGTTGCGGCAAGAAAAAAAGAGGCGGTTTTTGAAGCGTCTGTTTGCGGAGGCTTTGATTATGAGCTTATTGACACTGCTTGCACGGGAAAATTTGATACAGACAGAAAATATGATGTGTTATTTAATACCGTTCCGAGCAGGATATTTGATGAGGATAATTTTTTGATGCTTGAAAACTCTATATATATTGAGCTTGCAAGTGCTCCTTTCGGCGGCGACGGTGAGCTTATAGAAAAATACAGCAAAAAATATATCCTTGCTTCGGGGCTTCCCGGAAAATATGCACCGATAAGTGATTCTGCTGCCGCTTTTGATGTTATTTGGAGACATATTTTTGAGGAGGAAAGCATATGATAGGCTATGCGTTTTGCGGTTCATTCTGTACATTTTCAAAATCATTTGAAATACTTGAAGGACTTATTAAGGACGGTTATGAAGTTCAGCCGATAATGAGCGAAAATGCATATTCAACCGATACAAGATTTTGGAAAGCCTCCGAGTTTGGGGAGCGTGTAGAGTTGCTTTGCGGAAAAAGGATAATTCACACAATATCCGAAGCTGAACCTTTGGGTCCGAAAACTCCCCTCGATTCGCTGATTATTGCACCTTGTACGGGCAATACCCTTGCGAAAATGGCTCTTGGTGTTACAGATACCGCAGTAACAATGGCGGCAAAGGCGCATTTGCGAGCCGATAGGACTCTTGTTATAGCCCTTGCTTCAAACGATGCTCTTTCCGCAAATTTAAAAAATATAGGAACACTTCTCACGAGAAAACAGGTCTATTTTGTTCCGATGGTGCAGGATGACCCGGAAAAAAAGCCGCATTCTCTTGTGGCTGATTTTTCTTTGCTTAAAGAAACTTTGACAAAAGCAGAGGGGGGATTGCAAATAAGAAAGATTTTTGTTTGATTTATTGCAAATAAGAAAATCATGGAAAAAATCCTATTGACTTTTTGTTTGTAATAATGATATAATGGCAAAAAATCAGTACGGGGGGTTAAAAAATGAAAATTGGAGTTCAACTTTATTCTCTTAGGGATTATTGTAAAACAACCGGAGATTTTGCGGAAACGCTGAAAAAGGTTGCGGATATCGGCTATACAACTGTTCAGGTGTCGGGAACTTGTGAGTATGAGGCAGAGTGGCTTGCAGAAAATCTGAGGGCAAACGGACTTGCTTGTAATCTCACTCATTATAATACCGATAAAATGATTGCGGATCCGGCATCTGTTGCGGAATTTCATTCTAAATTCGGCTGTAAATATATCGGCGTAGGTTGCTTGCCTTCGTGGGATAAAGGCGATATAAAGGAAAATACCTTGTCCTTTGCCGAAAAGATCAGACCTGTTGCCGAAACATATAAGAAGATGGGCGCTCTTCTTATGTATCATAATCATCATTTTGAATATTATGCCGATATTGACGGAAAAAATATTATGGAATATCTTTCCGATGAGTTTTCTCCCGATGAGATGGGCTTTACCCTCGATACACATTGGGTTCTTGCGGGAAATCATGATCCGATCGACGAAATAAAGAGACTTTCCGGAAGACTTCCTTGCGTTCATTTTAAAGATCTTGTGTTTGATCTTGAATTCGGAACAAAAAAATTTGAAAAACGCTTTGCGCCTGTGGGAAGCGGTATTATTAAATTTGAACCGATCGTTTCCGCTCTCGAAGATGCAGAAACAGAGTTCATTTATGTTGAGCAGGATGATTGCTACGGCGAAGATCCCTTTGCTTGCATGAAAAAGAGCTATGATTACCTAAAATCAATAGGACTTAACTAAAAAATTCGGGGATAAAACGCTTTTTGCGGCTTTATCCCCTCGATTTCTTTTAAAATTTACAGTTTGTTCAAAAAAAAGGTTAAATATTCTAAAAAAGGTATTGACAAATTTTGCAAAATATACTATAATATGCTTGCATGGGTGAGGTTTGGCATTTTTCTGC
>CAYPKQ010000115.1:0-8227 GCA_964411355.1 uncultured Lachnospiraceae bacterium | reverse complement strand
GATATACCTCAGTCTGCTCCTTTTCCTTTGTTGGAGTTTTATCGCCCGGCTTTTTCTCCGAATTAAGTCTTTTTACCGAGGTCTCTGTTTCCCTTACCGAAAGTCCTCTCATATAGACCTTATTTGCAAGAGAAGTCATATCCTCCCTATTTTTAAGCGCAAGCAACGCTCTTGCGTGACCTGTGCTGAGCCTTCCGTCACGAAGCATTTCCAGTACCTCATCGGGAAGCTCTAAAAGTCTCATCATGTTAGTTATCGTGGGTCTGCTCTTGCCTACCTCACTTGCCACCTGCTCTTGCGTAAGACCGAATCTTTCGATAAGATCGCGGTATCCGAGGGCTTCTTCAAGAGGGTTCAGATCCTGTCGCTGAACATTCTCTATTATTGCCACCTGAGCCGCCTTCAGATCGTCTCCATTGAATATCACAACGGGAATTTCGTCAAGACCCGCCATTTTTGAGGCTCTCCAGCGTCGCTCTCCCGCAATTATCTCATAAAATCCCTCAATTGAGCTTTCCTTAACTATTATCGGCTGCAGAACTCCGTGCTTTCCGATGGATTCCGCAAGCTGAATAAGGCTCTCCTCCTCGAAGGTCTTTCGGGGCTGATCCTTTCTCGGCTCGATGGAGGATATGCGCAAAGCTGTTACTCTCTCATTTTTTGCCCCGGAGGTATTATCGTCAAGGATATCAAACATATCCCTGCCAAGTCCCCCTGCTCTTCTTGCCATATTTATTTCCTATATCCTTTCCATAAGCTCTTTTGCAACCTCGAGATATTCTCCCGTGCCCTTTGAGAGCTTATCGTGATAATATACCGGCATTCCGAATCCCGGTGCCTCCGAGAGGCGGACGTTTCTCGAAACGGCTGTTCTGAACAGCTTATCCGAATAGTGCTTTTTCAGCTCGGAAATGACCTGCATTGAGAGAACAAGCCTTCCGTTATACATGGTCACAAGTATTCCGCAAACAAACAGCGAAGGATTGAATTTCTGCTTTATCTTTCCGATAGAGATCATAAGCTGTGAAAGTCCTTCAAGAGCATAAAATTCGCACTGCATGGGAATTATCACGCTATCTGCCGCAACGAGAGCATTGATGGTGAGCATTCCGAGTGACGGAGGACAGTCTATGATAATATAATCATAATTATCCTTTACCGAATCAAGTGCTTTTTTCATGCATTTTTCGCCCTCTTCAACTTGAAAAAGGTCAAATTCACTTCCGGCGAGACTTATATTTGTTGGAATAACGCTGAGATTTTGAAATTTCGTCTCCAGAACCGCATCTGCGGCAGAAACGCCGTCAAGCATTATTTCAGAGGTGGTATATTTTAGATTTTTCTTTGGTATGCCAACTCCGCTGGTGGTATTTCCCTGGGGGTCAAGGTCAACAAGAAGAACCTTTTTTCCGAGGATACCGAGGGATGCGGCAACATTTACGGCAGATGTGGTTTTACCGACACCGCCCTTTTGATTTGCAAAAGTTATTATTTTACCCATTCTTTCACATTTTTTCCTCACGGTATTTTTTATCTTCATATATTATAACACCATAAGCCTTATTTTTCAAGAGCATTTTTACTATATTTACAATTATTTTCGGATATTTAAAAATTTTTATCCAAAAATTATTCCAAGTTACGCCCTATGGAGACAAAAGAGCACCATATTTTCATTCAATTTTGGGAAATAAAGTATATTACCCGTCAAAGCCAAACATTTTCGGGCAGAAAAAACATAAATCAAATGAAAATTTCCCCTCAAAATGTGAGTCCTTTAGCGGAAAAGCTATGGTAAAATTTAGACAGCGAAAAAAAAGAAAGGAATTATTTTAAAATGACGGAAAATTTGAATTTTACAACCCAAAAAAGTTCTTATGACGAGGGTGCGATAGTTAATATTGATATCTGTGCCATAAGACCCAACAGATCACAGCCGAGAGCCACCTTTGAGAGCAATGCGACCATTAGACTTGCAGATTCCATAAGAAGATACGGAATTTTGCAGCCCATTACCGTAAGGATAGCATCTGACGGTGATAAAAACAGAATTTTTGAAATAATTGCAGGTGAAAGACGTTTCAGAGCCGCAAAAATGCTTGGAATGAGGAGTGTTCCCTGCATTATTATGACCGCAGATGATAAAAAATCCGCAGAGCTTGCTTTAATTGAAAATCTTTTGCGTGAAAATTTAAATATTTTTGAAACAGCAAGGGCAATGAAAAAGCTCATTGAGGATTTCAGGCTTACTCAGGATGAGGTTGCAAAAAAACTTTCCATGAGTCAATCTGCGGTGGCAAATAAGCTGCGTTTGCTCCGTTACAGCACTGATGAAGAGGCTTTGATTCTTGAAAATAAGCTGACGGAACGTCATGCAAGAGCAATTTTGAAATTGAACGACCCGGAAGAGCGGAAAAAGACTATTTTGATTGTTATAAAGTCGCATTTGAATGTGAATGCAACCGAGGCTTATGTGGATAAGCTTCTTGACGAAAAGGACTGCATAATCGAAAAATCGGGCAAAAAGATTCCTATAATCAAAGATATAAGACTTTTTTATAACACTCTCGATAGAGCTATTGATATTGTTAAAAATGCGGGAATCGACATTTCGTCAAAGAAAAAAGAAGATGAGAGCGGTATTTTGATTGAAATTTCAATACTTAATCCGAGAAAGGTCGGATAATGTTTCACGTGAAACATTGAAAACAAAAAATTCCAATATGTTTCACGTGAAACATATTTCTTTTTAATTCAAACAATATCAGGAGGGAATTTCGCCACTGCGGTGGCGACCGACGCTGCCGTCGGCTCATACAATCTTTTAAAAAAGCTTGACCAAAACCTTTAAAACCAAAGATGTATTATGCTTATCTATCTTTCTACGTAAGATTATCGGTATTTTCACGTAGGAACACAGATAAAAACCATTATAAAAGTTCCCTATTTAAAGTTTTGATCGACCTTTTAAAAAAGGTCGCAGGGTCAAGTGCCTGTGCGCTTGTCGCCGCCGCAGAGGCGAAACACCCTAAAAAATAAAATCGTGGTTATTATTAACCACGGTTTTATGTTACAGGTGTTTTTTCTTTATTTGTGCGTAAGATCTTGGATACTTTGGGGGCGTTTTTGAGGTCTTGCGGATAGTAATAAGCGTTCTTTCTGCATCGCTTCCATCTTCAAGGGTATGATCTATGAGCGAGAGCTTTTCAATGTTTTCGATCTTGCCGCCCAAGGTCATAATGCCTTTTTTGGAATCTGCAAGCTCTTCATCTGCACTTTTGGATTTAAGAGCAACAAATCTTCCGCCTACCTTTACGAAAGGCAAGCATAGCTCACTGAGAACGGGTAATGAAGCAACAGCCCTTGCGCAAACGAGGTCAAATTTTTCTCTGTATTCGCCTTTGATACCCGAAGCATCTTCGGCTCTGGTGCTGATAGCAGTGATATTTTTAAGACCTAATTTTGCTGCGGTTTCATTTACATATGAAATCTTCTTTGCGGTGCTGTCGATACCCATAACGGTGATATCGGGTCTTGCGATGGCGATGGGAAAGGACGGAAAACCGCCGCCGCATCCAACATCACAAATTTTCGTTCCGCTTTCAATGTTAGCTCGGAGAAGCAAAAGCGAGTCGGCAAAATGACGAGCAATAACAGCGTCCACATCGGTAATTGCGGTTATATTCATTTTTTGGTTTGTTTCCAGCATTATCTCGCAAAGCTGATAGAATTTCTCCAAAATCTCATATTTGATATATTCATCGAGGGAGTTTTCGGTGAAAATCTCTCGAACTTTAGCAAAAAAATCTTCTTTTTTCTTCATATTATTATATACCCTAAAATTTTATCAATTTTCGTTTCAAATAAAAATGAAATAAACGGTTCATTCTTCGATTTTTAATTTTTATTTAAAGCCTTAAAAATCATTTTAAACCCAAATAAATGAGCAGAACCGAAATATCTGCGGGACTTACTCCGCTTATTCTCGACGCCTGTCCTACTGTCATCGGTCGCTGAACACTTAGCTTTTGCATTGCTTCTATGCGAAGTCCCTTTACGGATGAATAATCTATATCGGCAGGAATGATTTTTTTCTCAAGGGCTTCATGGCGTCTGACCTCTGCAAGCTGCTTTTTGATATAGCCCTCGTATTTTACCGAAACCTCAACGGTGGTTCGGACAGCTCTTGGAAGTGACGGACGTTTTCTGTCAATTTCCGCAAGTGCCTCATAAGTAACTGCAGGGCGACGGAGAAGGTCTGCAAGTGAAACTCCGCCCGACACAGTTGTTTCACCAATTTTTTCGAGAAATTCATTTGCAAATTTCGGTGAAAGATTGGTTTTTTCAAGTCTTTCGATTTCCACATCTATGAGATTCTTTTTTGTAAGAAATTTTTTATATCTTTCGTCAGACAAAAGCCCCACATCGTGGCCGATTTCAGATAGGCGGATATCTGCATTATCTTGGCGGAGAAGCAGACGGTATTCGGAGCGGGAAGTCATCATTCTGTAAGGCTCGTTTGTGCCTTTTGTAACGAGATCATCGATGAGAGTTCCGATATAAGAGCCGCTGCGCTGAAGCACAAGCTGTTCTCTTCCGCGCACGGCAAGGGAAGCATTGATTCCCGCAACTAGTCCCTGTGCCGCCGCCTCCTCATACCCGCTTGTTCCGTTGAACTGTCCTGCACCGTAAAGTCCCTCTATTTCTTTAAATTCAAGGGTCGGATGAAGTCCCAGGGGGTCGCAGCAATCATATTCAATGGCATATGCATAGCGCATTACCTGGGCATT
This sequence comes from uncultured Lachnospiraceae bacterium, assembly GCA_964411355.1. GTDB lineage: Bacteria > Bacillota > Clostridia > Oscillospirales > CAG-272 > SIG710. Next base: position 3,437 of record CAYPKQ010000115.1, on the reverse strand, counting down.
TTCAAAGCCTTCAAGTGAATGGAGCATCTTCATCTGAACGTCGGTGGGCATTGAGGTGGAAAAGCCCTGGAGATATATCTCCTCTGTGTTCTCTCCCATTGGCTCAACGAAAAGCTGATGCCTTTCCTTATCTGCAAAGCGCACGATTTTGTCCTCAATTGAGGGGCAATATCTCGGTCCAGTTCCGTGGATCTGACCCGAATACATTGCACTTTTTCCGATGTTATCTTTAATGATTTGGTGCGTATTAAGATTGGTGTAAACTATGTGGCAAGGAAGCTGCTTTATATTATCAAGCTCGTTCTCACCCGTGAGGGATGAATAAGGAATTATCGGTTCTTCCCCGTTTTGGATTTCGAGCTTTGTAAGATCTATCGTATCTCTTTTTATTCTCGCAGGAGTGCCGGTTTTAAAGCGCATGAGCTTTATTCCGTGCTCTTTGAGGGATGCTGAAAGACCCTTTGCGGGAAGAAGTCCGTCGGGACCTGCTTCATAATTTGTATGACCCACGAAAATTCGGCTTTCCAGAAAAGTTCCGCTGCAGATTATTACCTTTTCGCATTTCCAAAACTCACCGAGCCGGGTTTTTATGCCGACGGTTTTTTGTTTATCAGAGCTTGTATTTTCGGTGATGATCTCGGTTATTTCCGCTTGAATAAGGCGAAGATTCTTTTCCTTTTCAAGGGTATGCTTCATAATCGCCTGATATTTTTTTCGGTCGGCTTGGATACGCTTTGAATGAACTGCCGCACCCTTACCGAGATTCAGAGTTCTGCTTTGGAGAGTTACAAGGTCTGCCGCTCTTCCCATCTCGCCGCCAAGAGCGTCTATCTCGTAAACAAGATGACCCTTTCCCGTTCCGCCAATGGAGGGGTTACAGGGCATATTTGCAACAGCGTCAAGGCTCATGGTGAAAAGGACGGTGTCGATTCCGCATCTTGCAGAGGCAAGAGATGCCTCTATTCCGGCATGACCTGCGCCGATAACGGCTATTTTCGTGCTGTTGATTGAGTTTTCAATTACAGCAGAATAGTTTTCTTTTTCTAAATTTAACATTTACGATCTCTTTTCCTTTGGTGAGACAAATATTGTCATTTTTTTTCTTTATATTTTATGCTTCCTATAGATTCGGCATATGCCTTTGCCGCTTGCTCTGTCTTATTTTCACCGAAGCGGTAATAAATATTATTTTTGATATCGCTTGGCAGATATTGCTGCTCGATATAGTTATTTTTATATTCATGTGGGTATTTATAACCCTTAAAAAGCGGGCTTTGCAGATGATGCGGACATTCAACTCCAAAACCCATCTTTATATCCTCATCGGCGGCGGCAAGAGCCATGTATGCAGAGTTGGATTTCGGTGAGGTTGCAAGCATCAAAGCGGCGTTTATAAGTGGTATTCTTGCCTCGGGAAAGCCAAGCTCTCTTGCGCTTTCACAGCATGAACGGACAATCACTGACGCCATGGGATATGCAAGTCCGATATCCTCGCTTGCAATGACCTGAAGTCTGCGGCAGAGGGAGTCAAGCTCGCCAAGTGAAGCAAGCTTTGCAACGTAAAATGCCGTAGCGTCGGGATCAGATCCTCTTATTGATTTTTGAAGGCATGAAAGCAGGTCATAATGGTCGTCGTCATTCATTCCGCCATATGAAGGATTGAATGAATCGACATCATCCTGTGTCAATTCTTTTTCTGCCGCATAGTATGCATTTTCAAGGACAACAATTGCGTGTCGTACGTCTCCTTTCGTTGCCTTTGCTATATACAAAAGAATATCATCTGCGACAGTTTTGTTATTATTTTCATTTTTATTTAGATGTTCAAATGCTCTTCTTAAAGCGGGGACACATTCACTCGGCTCAACAGGCTTAAATTCAAAAAGCGAAGAACGTGAAATGATAGCATTATATACATAAAAATGAGGATTTTCGGTAGTAGAAGCAATAAGAGTTATTCTTCCGTCTTCAATATATTCAAGCAGCGACTGCTGTTGCTTTCTATTAAAATACTGTATCTCATCAAGATACAAAAGTATTCCGCCGCTGCCAAACACGTTATTTGTCTGATTTGCGATATCTTTTACGTCTTGAAGCGAAGCAGTTGTTGCGTTTAATCTATGGAAAACCATTCCGCTGTTTTCGGCAATTATAGATGCAGCCGTTGTTTTACCCGTGCCGGGAGGACCGTAAAATATCATATTATTTATTCGCCCTGCTTCGACCATTTTTCTGACAACTCCTCTTTCTCCAAAGAGATGTTTTTGTCCCACTATATCATCAAAGCTTTTTGGTCTCATTAAATCCGCAAGCTGTTTATTTCTCATTCTACCTCCTACCGCTTTTTGAACCGCTTTTTTGAAAAAAAACTTAGCAAAAAACTTTACTACCGCCGCTTTTTTGAAAAAAAGCTTGGCAAAAAACTTTAATACCGGGCTATATGCACTTTATTTTTTTATCCTCACTCGGAGCTTTTATTTGTTTTAAAATATTTTTTTCAAACACTATTTCATTTTATATTATAACAAAAAATATTATTCTTGTAAAGGTATTATTTATAATAAAGGAAGAAAATGTAATTTAAAATATTATCAAATTGTAAAATTTTAGAGAAAAAAATATGTAAATTAAAAAAATGCATCAAAAATGAGGTTTTGCGACTTGCAAGAAATTATATTATATGTTATAATATATTATATTTATGATTTTGATTGTGGAAAAATGGATCGAAATATAAAAATTTTAATAGAAAGGGAGAAAAATGCAAAGCTTAGACGAAATTAAAAAAATTTGGGATAGTGTTAAGATAGACATAGTTAATGATTATGAAATTGCGCCTTCAACTGCAGAGCTTTGGTTCGGAGATCTTAACGTAAGCTCTTTTGAGGATAATACTATAACTCTTAAAAACACATCCGAATACAAAACAAAATTCATTAAGAATAAATACATCGAAATTCTTTCCGACTGCTTTGAGCAGTATATGGGTTTAAGACCGGAAATTAAAGTTATTTCAGAAGAGATACAAGAGCAGAAAAAAGAGATACAGACAGAAGAAGAAAAGCCAAGAGCAAAAGGAAGCTCACTTCCGACACTTAATTTTGAATATACCTTTGATAATTTCATTGAGGGAAGCTCAAATACATTCGCAAGAGCCGCTTGCTGGGCAGTTGCAAAGAATGTTGCGGAAGCAGAAGAAGGAAGCACGGCTTCGGAATATAATCCTCTTTTCCTCTACGGTCCAAGCGGTATAGGAAAAACACACCTTATGTACGCAATTACCAATAAAATAAGCAAGGAAAAGCCCGAGGCAACAATAGTTTATATCAAGGGCGAGGATTTTACAAATCAGCTTATTCAAAGTCTTTCGGCGCAGGAAATGAACAAATTCCGCGATAAATACAGAAAATGCGATATTCTAATGATAGATGATATCC
>CAYPKQ010000114.1:0-8356 GCA_964411355.1 uncultured Lachnospiraceae bacterium | reverse complement strand
GCCCTTCCCCGAAGCGTTCCGGGTATCGTTTACGGTCTGCATCACTTCTCTCATGTTCCTCATGAAATGCTCGAATGGCATGGACACAACGATTTCTATAAGGGCGTTTCAAATGCAACCTCCGCTTGGCTCTACGGTGCTTCGGCAGTAAACTGCTCACTCCTCGGAATCGGTGAGAGAACGGGCAATATTCCGCTTGAAGCAATGGTTATCGAATATGCTTCGATGCGCGGAACATTTGACGGTATGGATCCCACGGTCATTACCGAGATCGCTCGTTATTTCGAGAAGGAGCTGGGATATGATATACCGCCCATGACCCCCTTTGTTGGCAACAATTTCAATGTTACCAGAGCGGGTATACACGCAGACGGTCTTATGAAGGATGCGGAGATATACAACATTTTTGATACAGAAAAGATACTGAACCGCCCGGCAGAGGTTTCGATCTCCAACACAAGCGGACTTGCGGGAATCGCATATTGGGTAAACAACCATTTCGGACTAAAAGGTGACAACGCCGTTACAAAGCAGGATCAGCTCGTTATAGATATGAAGGCAAGAATCGACGCTATGTACGTTGACGGAAGAACCACTATTATGTGTGATGAAGAGCTCGAAAAAATAATCAGAGAGCTTGCACCGCAGCTTTCCGGTAAGTGAGGCGAAGGAAATGGTAATAGGCGCAGGATCGGGATCCCTTGAGCTTAAGGTCTATGAAGCGCTGACCGAGGCTATACTTGGCGGAGAGCTTAAAGCAGGTGAGCCTCTTACAGAGCTTGGGCTTTCCGAAAAGCTTGGGGTCAGCAGAACCCCCATAAGAGCCGCGCTTCACCGCCTTGATGAGGAAGGACTTATCGAAATCTCTCCGAATCGGGGTGCTGTGGTTCTGGGTGTTGACACAGAAGATCTGATCGATATTTACCGCATAAGAATGAGGCTTGAAGGGCTGGCTTCGGCAATGGCGGCTGAAAAAATGACGCCGGAGGAAAAAAAAGCTCTTGCAGAAACTGTCGAGCTTTCCGAATTCTATATAAGGAAGAACGATGCCGAGCATATAAAGGAGCTTGATACCGCTTTTCACTGCGAAATATTCAAAAAAAGCGGAAGCAGAATGCTTTGCAAAATTTTGACAGACCTTCACAAAAGCATAAAAACCTATAGAAAACTGTCGCTTTCGGGCTCGGGACGCATTGAGGCATCGGTAAAGGAACACAGAGAGATCCTTGAAGCCATTATGCGCTCGGATGCGAAGGAGGCCGAAAGGCTGACATATCTTCACGTTGAAAATGCTATGAAAAGCACTATCGACGCAATAAATAATGTAGTTTTAACGGAGTTTTAAAAAAATGGGACTTACAATTGCACAAAAAATTATTAAAAATCACCTCATTTCAGGTGAAATGAAGGCGGGCAGCGAAATTGCGCTCCGCATCGACCAGACTCTTACTCAGGACGCAACAGGCACAATGGCTTATCTGCAGTTTGAGGCCATGGGAACGGAGAGAGTAAAAACAGAGCTTTCCGTAGCTTATATCGACCACAACACACTGCAGGCTGGCTTTGAAAATGCCGATGACCACAGATATATTCAGACTGTAACGAAGAAGCACGGTATCAGATTCTCTCGCCCCGGCAACGGAATCTGCCACCAGGTTCATCTTGAGAGATTCGGTGTTCCCGGAAAGACCCTTATCGGCTCGGATAGCCATACCCCAACAGCCGGCGGTATCGGTATGCTCGGCATGGGTGCGGGCGGACTTGACGTTGCTGTTGCAATGGGCGGCGGCGCATACTACATAACCATGCCAAAGATAATCAAGATAAATCTCACGGGCGCACTCCCCGCTTATGTTGGAGCAAAGGACATAATTCTCGAAGTCCTCAGAATGCTCGGGGTTAAGGGCGGTGTCGGCTCTGTTGTCGAATATTGCGGCGAGGGCGTTAAGACCCTTTCCGTTCCCCAGAGAGCAACAATTACCAACATGGGAGCAGAGCTTGGAGCAACAAGCTCACTCTTCCCCTCGGATGAGGTCACTCGCGCATTCCTTTGCGCAGAGGAAAGAGAAGCTGATTTCATAGAGCTTGCTCCCGATGCCGATGCGGTCTATGATGCGGAATACACCATCGACCTCTCCTCCCTTGAGCCTCTTGCGGCTTGTCCTCACAGCCCCGATAATGTTAAGCCCGTAGCAGAGCTTGAGGGCATGAAGATAGACCAGGTATGTATTGGCTCTTGCACAAACTCCTCCATGCTTGATATGCTGACCGTTGCGGCAATGCTTAAGGGTAAGACCGTACATCCCGATGTCAGCCTTTCCATCTCTCCCGGCTCAAAGCAGGTTTATACCATGCTTGCAGAGTGCGGTGCACTTGCAGACCTTATTGCGGCAGGCGCAAGAATCCTTGAATGTGCTTGCGGTCCTTGCATCGGCATGGGCTTCTCGCCAAAATCTGCTGGAATTTCTCTCCGTACCTTCAACCGTAATTTCGAGGCAAGAAGCGGCACTGCTGATGCGGGCGTTTATCTCGTTTCTCCCGAAACCGCAGCTGCTTCCGCAATTGCGGGTGTAATGACAGACCCCAGAAAGAGCGGAGATGCTCTCGATATTAAGATTCCCGAGCACTTCAAGATAAATGATAACCTCATCGAAATGCCCGCCACACCCGAAAATGCAGGTGCGGTGACGGTTGAAAGAGGTCCAAACATCAAGCCTATTCCCGTTGGAAAGACTCCCGAAGCAGACCTTGATACAACCCTTATTTTAAAGGTTGGAGACAATATCACAACAGACCATATCATGCCCGCAGGAACAAAAATTCTTCCTTACAGATCAAATGTTCCAAAGCTCAGCGAATTCTGCTTCACGGTTTGCGATAAGGAATTTCCCGAGAGAGCAAAGAAGATGGGCGGCGGTATAATCGTCGGCGGCTCGAACTACGGTCAGGGCTCTTCCCGTGAGCATGCGGCACTTGTTCCCCTTTATCTTGGCATCAAAGCAGTTGTTGCAAAGAGCTTTGCAAGAATCCATGTTGCAAATCTCATCAACTTCGGCATAGTTCCCATGACTTTTGAAAATTCCGAGGATTACGATAAGCTGAAAGAAGGCGCAAAGCTGACAATAAAGGGCTTTGCTGATGCGGTTGCAGGCTCGGAAAAGCTCTTCCTTGAGTGCGAGTGCGGCTGTAAGATTCCCCTTAAGCTCGATCTTACGGCAAGGCAAAGAGCGATCCTTTCTGCCGGCGGAATGCTGAACTTTACAAAGAACAATGGATAACACGAATATGAGAAATTTTCTTGTTGATTTTCTTGACAGCTTCGACTATCCGGCAGAATCAAAGCCTGTAATAATGGACTGCTTTGATAAGCTTGCAACAGATGATGAAGCAATGGCGGTTATAGAAAAACATCTTTCCACATATGAAATAAGCGGCACGGAGCAGTATGTTGCCTGCCATGGAGAGATTGTGACCATTGCCGCAAGGCTCGGCACTCCCTGGCAGACGTCGCGCCTTGTGCTCGATATACTTCTTTCGAGAATACTGAAAGAAAAATATGCCGCAAAGGGCATAGACGAGCAGATCTGGATAGATACTGTCAGCGAATTTAAATATAAGATGTTTGAATTCTATGATACAGACCATATCTGGGGCTGTCACACAGGAACATGGTGGAAATACTTTTTCGATATGAAAATTTTTGGAATCGGAAGATTTCAGTATGAGATAACCGATTTCGGACATACATACGATGATGACGAGAAAAACATCCATCTGACACCCGATATGAAGGCTGTTTCGGTACATATCCCCGGAGGCGGTCTGCCGCTTACAAAGGATGTGAGAGAAGCGTCCTATCAGAGGGCAAAAGAATTCTTCAAAGATTATTTTGGAGACGGTCCTTCGCTCTTTATGTGCATTTCATGGCTCATTTATCCCGAACACGAGCATATGCTCTCTCCAAAATCAAATATAGTGGATTTCATGCATGATTTCACCGTTTTTGATAGGATCGAGCCGGAAAAATCTCATGATCTTTGGAGAATTTTCGGTGATGCTCATATTCTCCCCTATGAAATGCTGCCAAAAAATAATTCACTTCGCCGCGCATACGCAGAAAGACTCTGCAAGGGCAAAAAGGTCGGCGAAGGTGTAGGATTCTTTATAAAATAAAGGGATTTCGCCTCTGCGGAGGCGACAAGTGCCCATGCGCTTGACCGTGCAAGCTTTTAAAAAAGCTTGACTAAAACCTTTAAAACCAAAAAGATAGGATGTTTACCCTTGTTTCCACATGAGGTTACCGATAATTTCACGTAGAAAAGAGATAAAAAACTTTAATAAGTCCCCTTTTTAAAGTTTTGATAGACCTTTTTTAAAAGGTCGTGACTCCGGCGTCACCGCCGGTCGCCACCGCAGTGGCGAAATACCTGTTTAAACCACAAAAGAAAATAATAATAAAGGAAGTAATAAAAATGTCAAACAATTACAATGCGCAGCTTGAAGAAGCTTGCGCCAAATTCAGAAAAATTCTTGAAGATCAGCTCACACGAGTTGAGGATATGAAGGCGCAGGGCGACTTTGTTGACTACGCTTCTCTCGAAAAGCTCCGCATAGGCGTTTGCGGCGGTGACGGAATCGGTCCGATAATCTCCGCAGAAGCTCGCAGAGTCTTGGAATTTATGCTCGACGACATGGTAAAGACCGGGAAGGTTGAGTTCGTTGACATAAACGGACTTACAATTGAGAACAGAATTGCGGTTGGAAAGGCTATTCCCGATGACGTTATGGCAGAGCTCAAATCTTGCCACGTTATCCTCAAGGGACCAACAACAACCCCTCAGAAGGGCAGCGGTATGCCCAATATCGAGTCTGCAAACGTTGCAATGAGAAAGGCTCTCGACCTTTTTGCAAATATCAGACCCGTTAAGGTTCCCGAGGAGGGCATCAACTGGACTATTTTCCGCGAGAATACCGAGGGCGGATATGCAGTTGGTTCAAGCGGTTTCAACGTAACAGACGATCTTGCAGTTGACTTTGTTGTAACCACAAAGCAGGGCTCTGACAGAATTGCGCGCCTTGCATATGACTATGCAAGAAAGAACGGTCTTGACCGCGTTTCTCTCGTTACAAAGGCAAATGTTATAAAGACCACCGACGGTAACTTCCTTGAGGATTGCCATAAGGTTGGAGACCTCTATCCCGAGATCACTACCGACGAATGGTATGCTGATATTATGACCGCAAAGCTCGTTGACCAGAAGAGAAGACGTGACTTTAAGGTGCTTCTTCTTCCTAACCTTTACGGTGATATCATTTCGGATGAGGCGGCCGAATTCCAGGGCGGTGTCGGTACTGCCGGATGCGCAAATATCGGCAAGAAATATGCGATGTTTGAGGCTATTCACGGATCTGCCCCCAGAATGATAAACGAAGGCAGAGGAGAATATGCAGATCCCTGCTCCATGCTCCGTGCCTGCGTAATGCTTCTTTCATATATCGGTCTGCAGGATAGAGCAGACAAGCTTGAAAAGGCACTCGACTTCTGTATGTTCGAGGATAAGAAGCTCACTATCACAGGACGTCCCGGCGGCGCAAAATGCTCCGAATTTGGCGACTACGTAATGGAAACACTTAAGAATATTTAATAAAAACGAGGCTGATTTCCCGGGAAATCAGCCTCGAATCATTTTATGACTGCAAATTAAAATTTGTCGATGTTAAAATCTTTATAGTGTTATCCATCTTCAAAAAACTATTTAATTGTTTAAGAAATTTTATCCACAGCCTTTGGTTTTTTTAGAGGAACCATAAGCCTATAAAGTTTTTCGCCCCGGGTAAGGCGAAAAACCTCATCGTCTCCGGTATTCATCTCCTCTGCAGAAAAATCAAAAAGCGATGTATCAAGCAGAATCTTTAGTTCTTTTCCGCTGCCTGCCCGCATCAGAATTCCTTCCTTTTCTATGATAAACGGCACTGCGGAAAGGAAATTTAGCGTTATGCTCTCACATTTTTTCAGAGAATAATCTTCCTCTATGCGTATTTCGTGATTTTTTCGGTCAAAAACAAATTTTCTTACCCATTTATTGATATCCGATTTGTTTTCATACGCATTTTGCAGATCAAGAGAAAAAACGGTTTCGTTTTCATCACATCTGTATTTGACATCCTTCGATGCAAATGTGTCATTAGAAAATTAACTGTCATGCTGTTCGAATCCGTTAATTGTGGGAAGATTGTGGTAACAGCTCCTGTTATTCCAGATAGTGTATCTCTTGTTTGAAAAGGTGATGGCAGTATAAACTCCCCGCCCCGCATCACAAAGGAATCTTTCTCCATCTTTATAAACAATAATTGTGCCAACATCGTTGTGATTATGCATTTCATAATTATGACCGCCCTTTGCGGCAAAATAAAGACCGCTGCTATCCGCCGTGATTTCTCTTGCAAAGCACATTTCTATGCTGCGAAGATATCCGTCTCTTTTCGGTGAAAATGGCTCTATATCCTTGGCTTTGGAAAGTGCGGCATAGCTTTCGGCAAAGCATAGATTTGTATTTATATTGATACCGATATCGAATTTTGGATCGTCCTTTTCCCTCTTGAATGCTTCATACTCAATGGAAATGAGATTTTTATTACCGGCGGGCTTGCCGATTTTATATAAAATTCCTTTGAAAAAATTACAAATTGCATCACAATCCGAAAAATTAGCTGCATCAGATAAAATATATTATAAAACAGTAATTTTTCCAACTGTTTGAGAGGTTTCAAAAAAGAGGCTCGCCCAGGGAGAGGCTTTTTTCGCTCCAAACGTCATGCTGCTATATTGTTGCCGCTAAACAGCAATTTATCGAACTGTCGAAGATGTGTTTTTGTAGGGGTCGCCGTCCCCTACAGATTTGCGTTTTATCAACGCACCGATAAATTACGGTTTAGCGGGTCGAAAAAAGAGGTCGGTTATCTCGGGGATGCGTTTTCCTTATTTTTGAGTATACTTCTTTTTAAACATTTTTCTCCACAGCTTTTTAATTCCTACTCTTGCTTCTTCAAATTCTTCACGCAGAACTGCGAGAGTATTTTTATCATGTGGAAAAATCAATTTCAGTAGAAATATCGCTATGATAACCGTCAGAAGCTTTTCGGGGGTGAAAGGAAGCCACAGAAGCCCTGCATATGATGCTCCCACTACCATCATCCAGGTAATATCAAGCAACTTTCCAAGAGCCGTAAGAACATAGCACCAACCATTCGTTATCATCCATGCGATACCAAAGCAGAGCAGAAGGCGGGGATTAAAAATAAACCTCGCTATCTTCTTAAGCTTTTCCTTGATTTTACTTCTGCTCAATTTCATTCTTTATTTCCTTATTTCAACTTCTTTTCGCAAAAATCTATAATGCGGCTCATATCAACATACCGCAGATCCTTCTCTTTTTCGGAAAATACGCCTGCTATATATTCCCTTCCCTCTATATTAAAGGTGCAGATAAGGCAACTGTTTCCATCAAGAGTTCCTGTTTTCAGCCCTGTTACATAGGGGGAATAATATTCGTCGTCCTCATGGAGCATCCTGTTTGTATTTTGCCATGTGTTGCTGTGTCCGCTGGCATATACTACATTATCCGACGGCAATTTTGCATATTTCATGATAGTCTCATTTTTCGAAGCGGCAAGTGCAAGCAAGGTCATATCCTCAATGGTGGAGTAATTTTGCGGGTCATAAAACCCATCGGGAGAAGTAAAATTACTTCCGCACATTCCGATTTTCTCCGCAAAGCGATTCATATCTGCAACAAAAAGCTTAACAGCCTCTTCCGCCGTTATATCATCACCGCCGAGAGCATATCCATACGCCGCCGCCAAAGCATATGCCGCATCCCCGCCCGAGGGCAAAAGCATACCTTCTATAAGCATTTCAACAGAAAGAGTATGATGCTCCTTTACAAAGGCAACAGCCGAAGCCTCATCTTTTAGGTCAAGCTCCGCTCCCGGTGTTACAAGATAATCGGGAGAAAGATGCTCAAGGACGCAAAGAGCTGTGAGTAGCTTCGTTGTGCTTGCGGGATATAAGATTTTTTCCGCGCCCTTTTTTATGATATATTTTTCTTCATCCACATCATAAAGAAAGGCTTGTGCGGCATAAAGCTCAATTTCATCCTCCTTTGAGGGAGCAATATTTTCAAGTGCAAACCCCATATCCTCGCTATGGAGAACTGCCGCGCGGCGGTATTTTATATCCACTGTTCTGCTCTCCCCACATCCGAGAAGGGTAAAAAGAATAACAATGATAATTACCGCCGCAATGCTCGGTGGTCGTAAAACAGTAATATGCGAATTTCTTGGAACAGGCATGATT
>CAYPKQ010000113.1:0-8358 GCA_964411355.1 uncultured Lachnospiraceae bacterium | reverse complement strand
CTCATTCGCAAACAATTTAATATTTATTTTTGTCTAAACTTTGGGGTTCACTTCACTTCGCTTGACGGTCATTTTTTGTTTCGTTTTTTAACCAAAAATTTCTGTGAAAATACCTGTTGAAATCTTATAAATAAGACGGGAATCCTCGCTTGTTTTCACAAAATACTTTCCGTCCTCATCCGCTTTTCCGAGAACGAGGGTAAAAGTATTTTCCGTGTCGATATAACCGCCGCTTGTGCCCTCTGCCTCTATCTCCTTGCGTTCGGTATAATTAACCGTGAGGAGTGAGGGAGAATCAAAGCCGTATTCGGATGGCTCGGTATCGACGAGAGTTACAAATTCATCAATATTCCATGCGGCGATCTCCTCCGCCATGCGATAAAGCTCAGCATAGGAATATTCTTCTTCCGATCCGTTATTTTCGATAACGGCGGAAAATTCATAGCCCTCTTCGTTTTCCTCGGTAGGTGTTTTAACTGCGGTGATCACAGTCTTTCCATCCGAATTTTCAAGAGAAACGGATGTAATACTGTCAGCAGCTATTTCGGGAAGCTTTTCATGAACTATAAGCTCCTCGAGGGTATATGAAAACGCTTCAAAGGAAGAGCTTGGAACGGTATATACCGTATCGGGAATCGCCTTGTCGCAGAAATAATACTCCTTTGCGGTCTTATTGTAATCACCGAAAAGGTATGTACGCACTCTTGTGCCCTCGTAAACGGTTACTGAAAGTGCGGAAGCCTCAAGACCGTATGCCGAAAGGCTTTCGGATGAAACATTCTCCATCTTGTTTGAGCCTGCGGGACTTGAAACGGCAGTTACCATTGCAGAAATGAGATCTCCGTCAATGGCGGGAGCATTTTCTTCATCAAGCACCCATGCTTCCTCATTTTTCTTAAAGGAAAGGGCTGTTTCACCGCTTTCATAGGAGAAGGCGGTAACATTTTCTGCCACGACGTCATTTGCAGCATATTTAACAGTGCTTGCTCCGTCCTCGGAATAATCAGCATCCTGCTCTGCGGGGAAGAAAACGCCCTGTATAACAGCTCCGATAATGAGAACTGCAAGTATTCCAAGCATTAAAATGAGCTTTGCGCTTCTTTTCATCATCTTCTTCTCCTTACATACCAGCGAGCAACGCCGCAAACGGCAAATGCAAGAGGAATAATAACGATAAGGATGGCGCTCCAAAGGCTTGCCTGAAGCTCATTTACAACAAGACGTGATGCGGCAACCTCATTTGCGGGAATATTAAATACTATTCTCTCCCTCTCAACAATTCCGCCGAGCATCGAGATAAAATACTGATAGTTTGCGCCCGTCATCTGATTCATGCTGTCGCTGAAGGCGGGAGATGCAAGCCAGATGAGCTGTGCACCTGTCTCGCTGTTTTCCGAGAGAACTCCGATATCAAAGGAACCCGAGACAGAATCCTCTGTCTTTTGCGTAGTTTCTGCACTTGCGGATATGGTATATGCAGAGGATGAGGTCGAGAAGAGCGGAGTTACGCTTATTCCCTCTTTTTCAGAGCTTCCGATGCCGTGCGAAAAAGCCATAAAGATATAAGCATTTGATGTGGCAAGAGACGCTGTCAGAGCACTGCTTGTGCTGACATTGGGAAGTAGATAATAGGGTGTGTTATTTGCAAATCTGTTTGAATCGCCCTCAACTATCATTCCCTCTACCGGTGAAAGTCCGTATTCCGAAAGAACGCTCATAAGATTGGGAAGGGCAAGAGAGGTATAGACGGTAGTTACCATCATTTTTCCGCCCGACGCAAGATATTCGGAGAGTGTCTTTGCCTCGTCTGCATTTATATCGGTGGTGGGAGCATTGAGAATGATGCATCCCGCATCCTCGGGTATAGCAGAGGTCAGAAGGCTGAGCTTTTCTGTTATCATATTGTCATTCTGAATACTTGTAAGTAGGGTTTCGGAAAGCTCTGTTTCGCCGTGACCTTCAAGAATGTAAGCCACGGGTATCTTATCTGTTGTAACATAGTCAAGAGCGCTTGTTATGGCACTTTCACCGTCAAAATTCAAGGTGAGAGTAGGAATACTGTTTCCAAAATAGCCCATTTGCGCATACATCATAAATGTCTGGTACATATCGGGGCTTATCTTACCATAGCTCTCATTATAATAATAGTAAAGATCCGCAAAATCAACTATCTTGAAGCGCTTTGCGCTCTCAACTATTATGCTGTAATTTTCAAGTCCGTCGGGTTCATATTTATCGGTAAAGGTTGGGTTTGCAATGGGGTCAATGGTCATAAGCTTTATTTTATCATTCAACTCTGCATATCTTTCGAGGAAAACAGAGAGCATAGGCAGATTATTCACCGCACTTCCGCTTCCATCCTCACCGCCGGAGCAGAGAAAATAGATATTGACCTCTTCACCTATCTTTCCTACTGCCTCTTTGCTCGTATCTGTGAGAGTATAGAGAGAAAGGGATGTCATATCAAGCTTTGTAAATTTGGTCGGAGCACGGAGCACCAAAAGATTTGCAACGATGATAACAGCAAGCACCGCCGCCGCCATCACAAGAGTATATAATCCGATCTTTATTCTTTTATTCATAATCATACACTCCTTTCATCAGCTCCAGCGGCGTTTTTCAACCGACTGAACGGTAAGATAAACGAAAAACGCAGCAAATGTGATAAGATAAACAATCGCGGTAACATCAAAGATTCCGCCTGTAAGCTCAATAAAACGGTCAAAAACCGCAAGATATGTAAGAAGAGACGGGAAAAGTCCGCCAAAAGCATTCGGAGCAATAAGATAAATCACCGCAAGAGCCACCGCAAGCAGGCAAAAAACTCCTGCAGAAGCTGCGGTATTCTTCGTAAGTGCGTATGTTACAGCACCGATTATAAGTGCAAGTACACCGAAGCAGATAAGGGATGTGAGATTATCCGATGGGATAAGGGATGCAACGCCCTTCATCATATACATAAGAAGAAGTGCACCAAAGCTTATAACAGCCGCAATGACTTGGCTCTCGGTAAGGGATGACATGAACATTCCAAGGGCAATAAGAGCAGCGCCCAGTATAAAGAATGCAAAAAGCGCAAGATAAGCGGATTTATAAGCCATATATCCAAATGCGCTGAGAAGGAAAGGATAAAGTGCCATTATGAGCACAGGAATTGCAAAAACAGCAAGCATTGCAAGATATTTGCCCATTACCACTTCACCAACGCTTATTGGAAGCGAATAGAGAAGCTGGTCTGTTTTGGTATGCTTTTCCTCGGCAAAGCTTCTCATGGTCAAAAGCGGCACTATAAGCAAAAATACTATGATGATATTGGAAAGTACATATTCAAAGGAAGCATAACCGCCGCGCAGATTTATGGATGTTACATAAATACCGGTAAAGCAAAGCAAAAATGCAATAAAGAGTGCACCGATAACGCCCGTGAAATAGGATTTGAATTCTCTTTTAAAAATTGAAAGCATTATTGGTCACCTCCTTGATTTCCGCCGAAGAGCGGCTTATAGCCGCCGTCCCCGCTATCTTCTGTCGTCTCTTCCGAACTCTCTTCCTCGGAAAGAGCTTCTTCATTTTCTTCCTTGTCTTCCACATCGCTTGTCTCGCTCGCATTCTCTTGCTCGTTTGTCAGTGCTTCAAGCTCCTCGTCGCTCATGTGGCTGAAGAGGGTATCGTCCTCTTTCTTACCTCTTGCTTCAAGGATCTCTTCAACCGTGGGAAGATTTCCATCCTCATCGGGGCGTACAGAATCATCGGTAAGAGCAAGGAAAATATCTTCAAGAGTAGTCTGCTCATACTGCATTGAAATGATGGCGCATTTCATGTCCGCCATAGCGAAGAAAATCTCGTCTCGCAGATCAAGCTCCTTAACAAGATCAAGGTCAAAGTTTGCATGATCTTTCGAAATTACATCGGTATTGACCGAAAGAACGCCCTCGATGGCTTCAAGCCGAGTCTTTATAGCCTCTGCATCACCTCTTACGGTAATTCTCAGCTTGTTTGAGCGATTTGCGATCTCTTCAAGATGCTCGATGGTGTCGTTTGCAACCAAATTTCCGTGAGAAATTATCATAACTCTCTCGCAAACTGCGCTGATCTCGGCAAGAATGTGACTTGAAAGGATGACCGTTTTCGTCTCGCCCAGCTTTCTGATAAGCTCGCGTATTTCAAGTATCTGCTTCGGGTCAAGACCAACGGTAGGCTCGTCCAAAATTATAACATCGGGGTCGCCCAGCATCGCTTGGGCAATACCAACTCTCTGGCGGTAACCCTTTGAAAGATTGCGAATAAGGCGATCCTTCATATCGGTAAGTCCCGTTATCTCCATGACCTCGCGGATCTGACTTCCGATATAGCCTCCCTTTACCTTTTTTGCTTCGGCAACAAAGGTAAGGTACTCATAAGGGGTCATATCACCGTAAAGGGGCGGATTTTCGGGAAGATATCCGATGCATTTTTTAGCCGCCTTGGGGTCCTCAAAAATATCGTGCCCGTCAACGGTAACACTTCCTTCGCTTGCGGCAAGACAACCTGTAACGATATTCATGGTTGTGGATTTTCCCGCTCCGTTAGGGCCGAGAAGTCCGTAAATTTTGCCGCCTTCAACCGTGAAGCTGATGTTATTTACGGCGGTGTGGTCGCCATATTTCTTCACAAGATTTTTAACTTCGATCAAAATTATCCCTCCGTATCTTTTTGTACTTCACACAATAATACTATTATATCATAACATTTTTTTGTGTCAACAGTTTGTTTTATTTTTGTTTTTTTTATGACTTTTTCAAATTCGATTGACATATTTTGCTCAAAATGCTATAATAATGTCAATATCATTAAAAAGAGGAGTTTTGTTATGAATCTTTTACGTAAAAAAATGGAAGAAAATAAGCTGCTGAAGGGCACTGTACTCTCCCTTACCGATCCCTGCTTGTGCGAAATAATGGGACATGTGGGTTTGGATTGTGCCTGGATCGATATGGAGCATACATATATGAGCTATAAGGATGTTCTTTGTCACCTTAATGCTGCTCGTTCTGTGAATATCGCATCTCTTGTCAGACTTCCCCAGCATGACCTTACCGCAACTAAAAAAGTCCTTGAAATGGGACCCGACGGCGTTATTTTCCCGATGGTAAAATCCTTTGAGGAGTTTGAGGAGCTTATAAGCATGACTCTTTATCCCCCAAGAGGTACAAGAGGCTACGGTCCTATTCGCGCTATCGACTATAACGTTGCAAAGGCTAAGGACTATGTTTATAACAAAAGCCTTGAAATGTGCAGATTTGTGCAGATAGAGAGCGTCAGCATGATAGACGATCTTGAAAAGATAGCCTCAAATCCTTATGTTGACGGATTCGTTTTCGGTCCAAATGACCTTTCCGGCTCTGCAGGAGATATGCTCAACACCTTTGGAGATGCCACAGTCTCACAGGTGAAGCGTGCTATTGAGATTCTCAAAAAGCACAACAAGAGAGTTGGCGTTGCTTGTGGATGCGAACCTGAAAAGCTCCGTTTCTGGCACGATTTGGGTCTTGATATGGTCTTTGCGGGCGGAGATTGGATCTTCCTTTACGGAATGGCAAAATCCACTGCTGACATTCTCAAATCACTTGAATAAAAGCAGTTTTTATCAACTTATTTAGCTTTATAAAGGAGATTTTCTGTGAAAAATAGAATTGTCATAGTATGCCTCCTGCTGCTTTCATTCTGCTTTATTCTCGGATGCGGAGGCGGAGAAAAGCAGGAAAACGAAAATATAACCGTCGTTTTTAAATCCAATGATGAGAATATGGGTAGCGTCAGAGGAAAGACCGAGCAAATGCTCACAAAGGGTGAAAAAACCGATTGGGTAATAGCTCAGGCAAACGAGGGCTTTGAGTTTTCCGAATGGAGCGATGGCGTAAAGGAAATAAAGCGGGAGGGCGAAGAATTCAGTGAAAACACGGAGATCACGGCAATTTTTGCACTTCCGGCAAGCGAGCTTCCCCTGCTTTCCTTTAAAATGGAGAACGGAAACGAGGTGCAATCTAAAACCGAATATACAAGCGTAACTCTTTCTGTTTCAAACACAGACGAGGAGTATTGCTTTGAGGATGTTTCTGCTGATATAAGAGGCAGAGGAAACGCAACCTGGAAAATGGCGAAAAAATCCTACCGCTTAAAGCTTGGCAAAAAGATGAATCTTCTGGGTCAAGGCAGAGGTGAGGCAAAGGATTGGATACTTCTTGCAAATCACTGCGACCAGACTCTTCTCCGAAATTATCTTGCGTTCTATACAGCAAATCAGCTTGACGGATTCGAGTATGCAAGTTCGGGACGCTTCGTTGAAGTGGTTATAAACGGCGATTATAAGGGCGTTTATCTGCTCTGTGAGCAGGTAGAGGTTCAAGAAAGCAGAGTCAATATTGAGGTGGATCCCAATAAGCTTGATACAGGCTACCTCATTGAGCTTGACCAATACGCCGATGACGACGAGGGCGCGCAGGAGGGGGTTACATATTTTACCGCCGGCGGTCAGATGTATACCGTAAAGAGCGATGCCACAGGTGAGCAGATGAATTTTATAAAAGAACATATTTCAAAGGTTGACAGTGCCATAAGGAAGGGCAAAAAGGCGGAGGTCGAAGCCCTTATCGATCTTGATTCTTTTGTTGATATGTATCTTCTTCAGGAATTTATGCTCAATATTGACGTTGGATGGTCATCCTTCTTTATGTATAAAAAGCCGGACGGTGGTAAGCTTTATTGCGGCCCCGTTTGGGATCTTGACCTTGCCGCAGGAAATGACAGAAGGCTTTTTGCGGGCGGTCATGAGGGAATATACGTTGCAGACGGAGCCGGACTTGGTATGACACAGGAGAGCCAATGGTTCATAGCACTTATGAAGCAAAATTGGTTCAAGGCTATGGTGCTTGAACGCTGGGAGGAGACAAAGCATATCTTTGAAGGACTTTCAGAGCATGCGGAAAAAACTGCAAATTCAATGAAAAACGCCATTGACCGCAATTTTACAAAATGGAACATTTTCGGACAGCGAATAAATCAAGAGCCTGATAGTGTGGTAGTTCTTAAAAATTACCGTCTGCACTCAAAGCATCTTTATAAGTGGCTTTCCGACAGATATACCTGGCTTGATAATTACTTTGCAAATCAATAGAATAAAAAAAGAGAGCCGATTCGCTTTCAAAGCGAATCGGCTCTCTTTTTTATACGTTTTGTGTGAAAATCATACTGCGGCGATCGTTCGACCAATTACTGTTCGTAAGCATACAAACTTATCAACATACCGCGCTGAAATGATATTTTTTCGGAAAATGTAAATATTTGAGAGTCAAATGTAGAAAAAATATTAGAAAATTTGAAAAATAAATGATATCATAGTATAAAGAGCTATTGCGAAATGTATTTATCAAAGAAAGAAGGTCTTACAAATATGAAATTTATGCCTGGAGCAAATTATTGGGGCGCAGATTACGGAACTGAAATGTGGCTTCATTATGACGGTGCAAGAATTCGCGAGGAAATGAAGCAGCTCAGTGAATATGGCATCAGATATCTGCGAGTTTTCCCCAACTGGCGCAATTTTCAGCCACTTGAAAAAGCAATGGGACACATGGGAAGATCCATGCAGTATATACATTCGGTAACAAAAAAGCCCGTACCGCCAACATCCGATGGAGTAGATATGGACAGAATATCAGATTTCAGAGATTTTTGCCATGCCGCCGAGGAAAACGGAATAAGACTTGTGGTTTCCATTATGACAGGATGGATGAGCGGCAGACTTTTCATTCCGCCCGCACTTGTAAACAAGAATGTTATAACCGATTTTGAGGCACTGACCCTTACGAAAAAATATGTCCACCGCTTTGTCCGTGAACTCAAAAATGAGTCTGCCATAGTTATGTGGGATCTGGGCAACGAAAGCAACGATATGTGCCCCGCTGACAATATTTTTGAGACCTATAACTGGACAAGCACAGTTGCAGCCGCCATCAGAGCCGAGGACAACAGTCGCCCCATCTCAAGCGGTATGCATTGTCTGAACTCAAATACCAACAAATATGAAAACGGCTGGCTCATCGAGCATCAGGGTGAGATATGCGATGTGCTCTGCACTCATCCCTACCCCTCACCGACTATATATTCGGATAAAGAGCCTTACAACCGCCTCCGCACAACGCTCACACCGACAGCTCAGACGCTTTATTACAGCGGTGTTGGCAGGAGTCCCGCATATATTCAGGAAAGCGGAATCTTTGCGCAGGCGATAGGAAGTGCAAAAATGTCTGCGCAGTTCATAAATATTCAGATACTTTCCGTCCTTGTAAACGGATTTGAGGGTTACCAGTGGTGATGCGC
>CAYPKQ010000112.1:0-8717 GCA_964411355.1 uncultured Lachnospiraceae bacterium | reverse complement strand
GGTCGCCGTCCCCTACAAAAATTCGTTATCGCCTGTTCGATAAATTACTGTTTTTTACCACAAAAAACAATTGGAATAGCGACACCCCGAGGATTGGGGCAACATCTTCGGGGTAAATGTTATTTTTTATTTTCTCGGCTTACCATGGTGTGGGCACACCATCTACATAGTGCCAATAATTGCCGCTCTCTGTCGGTGCGGTGGCAGAATAATAATATTTTGTGGCAGAGATGATAGGATAATTATGAGAACCAATGCTAATGCTGCTCCAATCATCCGCATCGCCACTATAATATACGTTTTTCAGACTGTTGCAGGAATTGAACGCCCAATCACCGATACTCGTTACGCTATCGGGAATAGTAACACTTGTAAGACTGCTGCACAAAGAGAACGCATAATCACCAATACTCGGTACACTATCGGGGATTTCTATACTCTCAAGACTGCTACAGCCACTGAAAGCAGAACTGCCAATACTCGTCACGCTATCGGGGATAACCACATCTCTAACATTTGAATTATAACATACATAAGCGGGAATTCTTTTGATATTACCGAAAATGACAATTTTTATTGAAGGAATATTAAGAAAGACCTTATCTTGGACAGGGCTAAAGCTTGAATTATAATAAACTGTTTCGAGGTTATCGCATTTATAGAAAATCTGATGCCCGACGCTTGTTACGGACTCGGGAATTGTAAATTCTGTAAGTCCCGTACAGCCGTAGAATGCTCTCCGACCGAGGGTTTGAATGTATTTGGGCAAGGAGAACAACGTCTTTTATGTTGATTTCGCCGTCTGCATTGGCGTCACCGGGCTGGATAACATTATCAGTTTCAGCCGCAAAGGCACTTATCGCCATTACAAAAGTAAGGGCTATAATTGTTAGCACTATTAAAGTTTTCATCATTTCTTTTTTCCTCAAAAAAATAAAAGTGCGCCCCATCGGAGACGCACGAAAAACACATCTCCGATTGCTGCTACACAACTTTTAAGCAAACAAAACGAGTGCGAAAAAGGGAGAATGCATTTTTGCCGAAACAAAAAGCACACCCGTCTTGCCTATTAAGTTGTGTAGCCTCTGTATTATAGCAGATTTTATCTTTTTTGTCAAGATTGTGGAATAAAAAGACAAATATAATATATTCAGAAAGCTTATTATAATAAAAGCCGAGCTGATTTGCAGCTCGGCTTTCGTCATATATAATATCAAAAGAATGTAAGCTGTGCGGTTTCGGCAACACCGTCAAAGGCATTATTCTTCCTCAGAAGCTCGATAAGAGAATTTGAGACCTTTGCTCTTATCTGCATATCCTCAACCGAGAAGAAAGGCTCTTTTTCGCGCTCATTTACAATGGCTTCCGCAACGCTTTCGCCAAGTCCGGGAAGCGAAATAAATGGCAATCTTATTGCATCTCCCTCGGGCTTGAATTTTTTAGCCTCGGATTTGTTGATATTAACTCCGAGAATCTTGATACCTCTTGAAAGGCACTCGTTAACAAGCATAAGGGTACTGACCTGACCTTTTTCCTTTGCAGTTGCTTCTCTTCCCTTGCGCTCGATCTCGTCGATGACCATTCTTACCTTGCGCTTTCCGCCCATTACTATCTCGGAATCCACTTCACCGCCTGCCGCCGTGAACATTGCGCAATAGAACATTATCGGCATATGCACCTTATACCATGCAAGACGTATTGCAGACATAACGTATGCCGCCGCATGAGCCTTCGGGAACATGTATTTGATCTTTTTGCAGGACTCTATATACCAATCGGGAACTCCGTGCTCGGTCATATTCTGCTCCCATTCGGGTGTAAGTCCTTTTCCCTTTCTTACGCTTTCCATTATCTTGAAGGCGTCGGCATTTTCAAGCCCATATCTGATAAGAGCATTCATGATATCATCTCGGCATCCGATAACGTTTGAAATATTACAAATTCCTTTTTTAATAAGCTCATCCGCATTACCCAGCCAGCATCCGGTACCGTGTGTAAGTCCCGATATCTGAAGAAGGTCTGCAAAATTCTTGGGCTTTGCGGTCTGAAGCACTCCGATGATGAATTTTGTTCCAAATTCGGGAAGCCCCAGAGTTCCGAGAGGAACACCGATTTCCTCGGGTGAAACGCCAAGGGGCTCGGTTGACTCAAAGAGCTTATATACATCGGGGTCGTTCATTTTTATCTTCATAACGTCCGTGCCGCTGTATGTTTCTATCATTTTATACTTAGTGGGAACATCGTGCCCAAGCTCGTCAAGCTTAAGAATAGTATCATGGAGATAAGAGAACGCATAGTGGGTCGTGAGAATATCGGATTTCGGGTCATCTGCGGGGTGCTGAATGGGTGTGAAATCATAGATAGAATATTCTCTCGGAACAACTATGATTCCGCCCGGATGCTGACCAGTTGTCTTTTTAACACCCACAATTGTGCTTATCATGTGGTTGACCTCGGAAATTCCAAGCTTCAGCTTGCGTTCCTCAAGGTATTTTGCAATATATCCGTATGCGGTCTTATCCGCAAGAGTACCGAGAGTTCCCGCTCTGAAAACGTTTTCCTTTCCGAAAAGCTCCTCGGTATATTTATGTACCTTTCCCTGCACCTCTCCAGAGAAATTAAGGTCGATATCGGGAGATTTATCTCCATAGAAGCCAAGGAAGGTCTCAAAGGGAATATCATGACCGTCTCCGATAAGCTTTTCGCCGCATTTGGGACAAATTGCATCCGGAAGGTCAAAACCCGAACCGACGCTTCCATCGGTAAAGAACTGTGAATACTGACATTTAGGGCAATAATAGTGCGGAGGCAAGGAATTAACCTCGGAAATACCCGCCATGTTCGCAACGAACGAAGAACCGACAGAGCCTCTTGAGCCAACGAGATATCCCTCGCTTTCACTATACCGAACCAGCTTTTGAGCGATCATATAAAGCACCGCAAAGCCGTTTTTAATGATAGACGTAAGCTCCTTATCAAGTCTTGCCCTGACGATTTCGGGCAGCGGATCGCCGTACATCTTCTTCGCCCTCTCCCAGCACATTCTTTGAAGATCCTCTTCTGCGCCCTCCATATTTGGGGTATAAGTGCCCTCTGGAATAGGTCTGACGCTCTCCACCATATCCGCTATAAGATTTGTATTGGCAACAACAACCTCATATGCCTTTTCTTCGCCAAGATAGGCAAATTCCTCAAGCATCTCCTCGGTCGTTCTGAGATAAAGTCCGATATCCTTATCCGCATCCTTGAATTTCATGGAGGCAAGAAGTATCTTTCGGCTGATCTCATCCTCTTTATTCAGAAAATGGGCATCGCAGGTAGCGCAAACAGGCTTATTATATTTTTCTCCGAGAGCTACTATTTTGCGATTAAGCTCACGAAGATCCTCATCACTGCCCGCCTTGCCCTCTGCAATGAGGAATCGGTTATTACAGATAGGCTGAATTTCAAGATAATCATAAAATTCAACGATCTTTTCGATATCGTCCTCGGAAGCCCCCTCAAGAATTGCTCTGAAAAGCTCTCCCGCCTCGCAGGCAGAGCCAATAATAAGCCCTTCTCTGTGCTTCATCAGCTCGCTTTTGGGTATTCTCGGATTTCTCTTATAATATTTGATATAGCTATTGCTAATCAGCTCATAAAGATTGCGAAGTCCTGTCTTATTCTTAACGAGAATGATCTGGTGATATGAGGGAAGCTGAAGCGGGTCTGTATTTCCCTTCATTTCCCTATCAAGATCCCCGAAAGTCACCCAATCGAATTTCTCCATCTTCTGACACATGGCGAAAAAGATGTTCGCAAGCATTTCTGCATCATCGCTGGCTCTATGATGATTAAAATCACCGAGACGGAAATATTCCGCAAGAGTATTCAGCTTATGATTTTTTACGTCGTTATTTATAAATCTTGAAATTGCAACCGTATCCACATAAGGATTTTTAAATTCAATATCGTTTCGGGTGGCGTAATGGCGGATAAATCCAATATCAAAGTTCGCATTATGGGCAAGAAGCAGATCGCCGCCGCAGAAATCAAGGAAGCTTCGTATCGCCTCCCCCGACTTTGGAGCACCTTTTACCATTTCGTCCGTAATTCCCGTGAGCTTTGATACATCCTCGGGTATTGGTCTTTCGGGGTCAACAAAGGTATTGAATACGTCGATAACTTGTCCGTCCTTGATCTTTACCGCACCTATCTCGGTGATACCGCAGTTAAGCACCGAAAGACCGGTGGTCTCTATATCGAAAACCACAAGCTCATCGGTAAATTTTCCGTTATAATCTGTGCCAAGACCGCCCTTTGCGTCATTTACGAAATAAGCTTCCATGCCGTAGATGACCTTTTGCCCTGTCTTTTCGGAGCAAAGCATTGCATCGGGAAAAGCCTGAACATTTCCGTGGTCTGTTATGGCAATGGCACTATGACCCCAACTGTTTGCAAGCTTGACCACATCCTTTGGAGAAGCTATTGCGTCCATCTGGGACATATTCGTATGCATATGAAGCTCAACGCGCTTTGTGGGAGCATTATCCTTGCGATTAAGCTTCTTTACCGCCGCCGCACCCTCAAGCTCGATAACCATATCCGAAACGGGATTTTCCTTTGATTTATATCCCATAAAAGGAAGCCCCTGTCCCGCCACAGCTCTGCCCTTTATCGCAACGGTAGTTCCGATTCCAAATGTCTTTCCGAGCTTTTTATTTGTATCCTCGTCAACATTGCATCTGAAAATATCAATAGATGTATAGCCGTCAAAAACACCGAAGATAACGTCATAATGATCTTGGCTGTTTCTGGTAGTTTCACTGCTGTATGAAAAGACCTCACCGACAATAACAGTGCTTCCCATTGGTCTTTTTATAAATGAAATACCAACGGGATTTATCTCAAAAGGCTCACCCCAGATAAATTCCGGCTCGGATATATCAAAGCTGTTGTTTCCTATCTTAAGAATCCCGTTTTCGTTTTTCGGAGTTCCGTTTATACCTGCATAAAGGGTATCAACGCTTGAAATTGAAACAAATTCCCCATCACTACCGTCAGTGCTGCCTTCTTCGCTTCCTCTGAAGCCTCCCGCAGCTCTTGAATTATATCTTTCCTCATATTCACGAAGTCTGGTTACCGCAGGATTCACATAATCCATATAATTTGCCGAATTATCAAGGGTGACATGATATGTAAGACTAAATTCACTCTTTATTATGTTCTCAATTATTCTCGGTGTTTTTGCATCGCAGACAAAGGAAACTCCATCGGGAGAAAAAGGGATCTTGATAAGTATCTCATTACCCTCCATCTTACATTCATAGTCTCCGAAAAAGCCTCTTGCAACGCTTCCGACACGTTCTGTTTCCATGAGAACTTGAGGAAGATAGTCAAAGCTGAAAAACGAGGGATCATAAACAGGCAGAATGCGCACGGAAGAGAGCGCATAGCTTTGTCTTATGCCCTCTTCTATCCTATATATCACCTTTTTGTCGATTATTCGCGGAAAATGAGCCTTGATCTCCAGCATTTTTGCGTCCTTATCCGCTCTTACGCTGAAGTCATAAGCCTCGTCAAGAAGATTTCTGCTTCTTTCGTCCGGCTCATATTTTTTCAGTATTTCCGTCAGCTTTTTCTCTGCCATTTTTTCCTCTTAACTATTTTTATACTTTTTTATTTCTTCTATTAGTATCTCTATTATACTTTCTTCGGGAATTTTTCTGATGATCTCGCCCTTTGAGATAAGGACGGCCTCACCCTTACCGCCCGCAATTCCGATATCTGCCTCTCTCGCTTCACCGGGACCGTTTACAACGCATCCCATGAGAGCGACTTTTATCGGTATATCCATAAGCCCCTCTTTTTTTGCCGCTTTCTCAAAGCGTGCAGAAAGGGCTATGAGGTCTATTTTCGTTCTTCCGCAGGTGGGACAGCTTACTATATTAAGTCCGCTCTGCCCTTCGATGCCCACCGCTGAAAGTATCTTTTTTGCGGCAGATATCTCCTGCACAGGATCTGCGGTAAGAGAAATGCGAAGAGTATCTCCGATTCCGTCGCAAAGGAGCGAACCAACTCCCACCGCACTTTTAACAAGACCCATTTCAGTGCCCCCCGCTTCTGTAACTCCAATATGAAGAGGATAATCGCACATCTCGGAAACAAGCCGATTTGCCTTTATCATATCGGGAACGGTTGAAGCCTTTATTGAGATAACAGTATTGTAAAAATCAAATTTTTCAAGGAGCGAAGCGTGGTACATTGCACTCTTTGCAAGTGCCATAGGCGTCGGACCGCCGTATTCTTCAAGAAGATGCTTTTCAAGAGAGCCGCCGTTGACCCCTATCCTTATCGGAATATTACTGCGACGGCAAGCTTCCGCAACAGCCTTTACATTTTCATCTCCGCCGATATTCCCGGGATTTATCCTTATCTTATCTATTCCGTATTCGGCACATTTAAGCGCAATTCTGTGGTCAAAATGAATATCGGCAACTATCGGGATTTTAATATCGCATTCTTTGAGCCTTTTGACCGTCTCCGCTGCCTCAAGATCGGGAACTGTTATTCTGACAATATCGCATCCCGCATTTTGAAGAGCAAAGATCTGCGCCTTTGTTGCTTCAAAATTCTTTGTATCGGTATTTGTCATCGACTGTATGGCGATCTTATTCTCGCCGCCGATCATAACAGAACCTATTTTAACTTTATTTTTCTTTTTTCTTATCTCGTTATATTTCATATCAGTCCTATAATATCCTTAAAGGTTATAAATATCATAAATCCAAAAAGTATTACGAGTCCCGCAAAATTTATATATCCCTCGACCTCAGCTTTAAGGGGCTTGCGTCTGATAAGCTCGATGAGAAGGAATATTATTCTTCCTCCGTCAAGTGCGGGAAAAGGAAGAAGATTCATAACTCCGAGATTCATCGTTATGATAACAACTATATAAAGCAGATTCACTCCCCCTGCGCTTGCCGCCTCGCCAATTGCGGTGGTGGTTCCAACAGGGCCCGAAACCGCATCAATACCGTATTTTCCCGTAAAAAGGTCGATTATCGAATCCCATATCATTTTAACGGTTGAAATTGAGCGGAAGAATGCGTGCTTCAGCAGATTCGAAAATGTTGGTGCTTCGGAATAAACATAAAAATCCACTTGTCCGAAGGTGTAACCGGATTCGGTCATGCTTCCAAAAGAAACATCATGCAAGATAACCTTCTCACCGTCTCTTATAACGGTAAGTGTCAGCGGCTTTGCACCCTTATGCATTATCTCATAAACCAGCTCGTTTCCTGTATTCACAGCAGTTCCCTCAACCTTAACAACCGTGTCATCGACCATAAGCGAAGAGCTGCTCACCGAATTTTCTCTGAATTCTGCAATTGTATTTGATGCAAGAGATTTTGTAGCAAAGACCAGAATGAACATCAGCACAATACCCAGCAGAACATTCATAAATGCGCCTGCAACGGTAATAATCAGCCTCTTCCAGACCGCCTTGTTTCCAAAGGCATTGACATCCTCCGAGGCTTCATTCTCTCCTTCCATACTGACATATCCGCCAATAGGAAAAAGTCTGAGGGAATAAGCAGTTCCGCTTTTTTTCGTGGTTTTTGAAATAAGCTTCGGACCCATTCCAATGGCAAATTCCTTTATTGTAACACCAAAAATTCGGGCAGTTATAAAATGTCCGAATTCATGGATGAAAATAAGGCATCCAAAGATCAAAAGTGCTATGGGAATTGACCAAAATCCTATGGGAATCACTTCCTTTTTATCAAATTTACATGTGAAGAAGCAAGAAGGCGAGCTTCCTTATCAGCATCAAGTATCCCTTCAAGATCATGAATATTTTTCATATCCGAAAGCGAAGAAACCGTCTCTATAACCAAATCAAAAATATCGGTAAATCCTATCTTTTCGGAAAGGAAAGCGGAAACCGCTATTTCATTTGCAGCATTGAGCACCGCCCCCATTGCACCGCCCATAGCGAGACATTCAAGGGCAGCTTTAAGAAGAACAAAGGTCTCCATATCGGGCTTGCCGAAGCTGATGGAGGTAAGCTTTGTGAAATCAAGCTCATCTATCACCGCCTCATATCTTGCGGGAGACGACAAGGCATACTGAACGCAAAGCCTCATATCGGGAACGCTCATTTGCGCAATGATACTGTTATCAATATATTCCACCATCGAGTGTATTATACTCTCACGCTGTACCACCACCTCTATCTTATCGGCTGAAACTCCGAAAAGATGAGCGGCTTCTATGACCTCAAAGCCCTTATTCATCATTGTAGCACTATCGATGGTGATTTTTTGTCCCATCGACCATGTTGGATGTGCAAGAGCATCTGCGGGTGTTATTTTTTGAAGCTCCGAGCGTCTCTTGCCGTAAAAAGGTCCGCCCGATGCCGTAAGAATGAGCTTTTTTATCTCCTCATGTCTGCCGGCGCAAATGCACTGTGCAATTGCGCAATGCTCGCTGTCAACAGGGAGTATGGAAAGCCCCTTTTCTCTTGCAAGGGGCATAACTATCTCGCCGCCGACCACAAGGGATTCCTTATTTGCAAGGGCAAGATCCTTTCCGCTTTTGAGCGCAGAAATCGTTGGCATCAAGCCCGCCTCTCCTATAATCGAGTTGAGAGCAACAGAAGCGTCGCTCTCAAAAATCATCTCATTTATGCCGTCCCCACCCGAAAAAACCTTTGCAGATGTATCTGCAAGCTT
>CAYPKQ010000111.1:0-8724 GCA_964411355.1 uncultured Lachnospiraceae bacterium | reverse complement strand
ATTTAATGTGTTACAAAAAATAAACTTTGAACCATAATATGTTTTGAACAAAATGTAAAAAGTTTCAAATCTCTTGACTTTTCTCGGATGTGTGATATAATTAGTTTGCAAACAAACTAATTTGGAGGTTGTATATGAAAAAAATGGAATGCAGAAGCTGCATTTGCAATTCTATTGAAGAAAATCCCGTGATGATACTCAACAGCATTGCGAGACTCTTTGATGTGCGTGCAAGAGGCAGCGGAGTTTTTCCCGATTCACTTCCGCACAGCAGCCGAAGGCTTATGAGGATACTTTCCGAATGTGAAGGTATATCTATGATAGATCTTGTGAAATATACTCATCTAAGCAAACCGACAGTTAGCCTCGATCTTAAAAAAATGGAGGAGTTCGGGCTTGTAATAAAGGAAAACGACCCGAATGATGCAAGAATTTCCAAAATTTATCTGACCGAAAAAGGGAAGGTCCTTGAAAGACAGAATTTTGAGAATCTTCAGAGCATAGATAGGTATGTTATGCGAGGTCTCAGTGATGAAGAGATAAAAACAGTTACCGAAATACTTTTAAAAATGAGAAAAAACCTTTTATGTGAGGACGAAACAGAATGAAGCTTGCAAAATATTTAAAACCTTATTTGTTTTTTGCCATAATCTCACCGCTTCTTATGATAGGAGAGGTTGCGGCTGACCTTTCGCTCCCGAAGCTGATGTCTTATATCGTTGACTTTGGAATTGCCGAGGGCGGTCTTGATGAGATCGTGGATTCGGGATTGCCGTATAAGATAATGACTGCGCTTTTCGGCAGTGATTTTACCCAGATGAACGTAATTATCACATTTGGAGCATTAATGCTGCTTATAGTTCTTGTTGGCGGATTTTTTGGAACAATGTGTGCATATACCGCAGCTAAAGCCTCCCAAGGCTTTGGTCACGATCTGCGCTGTGACGCATACAGAAGGGTGATGTCCCTCTCTATCGAGCAGACAGATAAATTTACAACCGGCTCGCTTGTTACGAGAATGACAAACGATATTGCAATGCTTATTGAGCTTGTTGAAATGATACTCCGTATGTGCGTAAGATCTCCAATGTTCCTTGTTGGCGGAACTATTATGCTTCTTTCGCTGAATCTAAAATTCGGAGTTGTGCTTCTTTGCTCCTTGCCTCTTCTCCTGGCAACGCTTATTCTTGTTCTTTCAAAATCTATTCCGCTTTTCGGAACAGTTCAGAAGAAGCTTGATAAGGTAAACTCCGTGGTGCAGGAAAACGTCAGCGGAGCAAGAGTTGTAAAGGCATATGTAAGAGAGGATTATGAAACCAACCGTTTTTCAGCCGCAAATGGTGAGCTGAAAGACGTAAATCTTAGGGTTCTTCGTCTTATGGCGATAATACATCCTGTTCTTAATATTCTCCAGAATCTTGCGATAATCGCAATTATTCTTATAGGCGGAATAGATATAAAAAACGGAATTGCGGGAATGAGCGTCGGAAATATTATGGCGGGAATAACCTATGTAACGCAGGTTATAATGTCTATAATGATGGTAACTATGATGTTCAATTCAATTTCCCGTGCTATTGCATCGGGAAAAAGAATTAATGAGATCATGGATTCCGCTCCCACGATAAAAAGCGGTGCGAAAGATGGCGAAAGTGATGATATTGCTGTTTCATTCCGTAATGTCAGCTTCCGTTATCCCGGAACTGTGGGTGAAGATGTGCTCCATGATATAAATCTTCAGATAAAACGCGGTGAAACTCTTGCGATCATCGGTGCCACGGGCTGTGGAAAGACTTCGCTTGTAAGTCTTGTGCCGAGATTTTATGATCCCACAGAGGGAACAGTCAGCGTTTTTGGAATTGATGTTAAGGAATATAAGCTTTCCGCTCTCCGAAATAAAATCAGCTATGTAATGCAGAAGAGCGAGCTTTTCTCTGATACCGTGGCAAATAATATCCGCTGGGGAAAAGAGGATGCAACTCTAGAGGAAATAAAGGATGCTGTTGATACTGCGCAGGCAAAGGATTTTGTTGAAAATCTGCCCGACGGATATGATAATTTCATTGCGGAAAAGGGTGCGTCGCTCAGCGGCGGTCAGAAGCAGAGACTTTCCATTGCCAGAGGAGTTGTGAGAAAGCCCGAAATACTTATTTTTGACGATGCAACCTCAGCACTCGACCTTGTGACCGAGTCAAAGCTCAGAGCTGCTCTCCGTGAAAAAATGAAGGATACGACTGTCATTATGATAGCTCAGAGAATTGCATCGGTAAAAGAAGCGGACAGAATAGCCGTTATTGAGGACGGAACGATAAAGCATTGCGCTCCTCATGACGAGCTCATGCGCATAAGTGAAACTTATAGGGATATATATGATTCCCAGATGAAGAACGGTGGTGATATAAGTGAATAATCAGAGAGGACCGCAAATGGGAAGACCCGGCTCCGGAGGCTCTGAACCCGGAAGAGGCGGCGGAGGACCTATGAGTGCCAGGATCAACCGCGAAAAGCCGAAGAATCTGAAGCGCACCATCGTCAGACTTTTTAGATATATCGGAAAAAGCAGTGCAATTCTATTTGCTCTGCTGGGAATAATGATAAGCGTTACGGTTATAGATCTTTTAGGACCTTTCTTTCAGCAAAAGGCGATAGATACTTTTGAGATTGTTGGCGATAAAACTATCGTTGATTTTGAGTCGCTTACCGGATATCTTGTAATAATGGCTGTTATTTTCGTTATAAGCTCGGTATTGTTCTATGCACAGGGACTTCTTTCAGCAAAGCTTTCCCAGAGCACCGTGTTTATTATGAGAAATGACCTCTTTAAAAAGATATCGAAGCTTCCCATAAGCTATACGGATAATCACAGACACGGAGATATCATGTCGCGAATGACAAATGATGTTGAAAATGTTTCGAATGCAGTTTCATCCTCAATAACAATGCTGTTTTCAAGCATTATGACCCTTGTGGGCGCATTTGCCATGATGGTATATTACAGCTGGCAGATCACTCTCATTGCTATTCTGACCATTCCGATAACTATTTTAGTATCGACAAGTCTTGCAAAATTCATGCGTAAATATTTTATCCGTCAGCAAAAGCTTCTCGGAAAGCTCAACGGTGAGGTTGAAGAGATGGTGACATCATATAAGACCGTTGTTGCTTACGGAAAAGAGGAAAAAGCTGTGACGAATTTTGCTTTTGAGAGCGAAGCTCTTCGCAAAAACAGTATTTCCGCAAGAGTTTGGGGCTCGGTTATGGGACCTGTTATGAATTTTCTTGGAAATTTTCAGTATGTTCTCATAGCCGCAAGCGGCGGATTTATGATGCTGAAGGGAATGGGAATAACCATTGGTGCGATACAGGCAATGCTTCAGTATTCAAAGAAGTTTACACATCCTATAAATCAAATTGCAAATCAGTATTCGGCAATTTTAACTGCTCTTGCTGCCGCTGAAAGAATTTTTGAGATAATGGACAGTAAAGACGAGATAGATGAGGGCAAAAAGGCTTTTGACGCTGAAAATATGAAGGGTGAGATCGTTTTCCGTGATGTTGATTTCTCTTATGTTGAAGGCAAGCCTGTGCTGAAAAAGCTCAATCTCAAGGTTGAACCGGGGCAGAAGATCGCCATAGTAGGTGCAACGGGCTCGGGTAAGACAACCATCGTTAATCTTCTTACCAGGTTTTATGAGATAAACAGCGGCTCTATCACCGTTGACGGTGTGGATATAACTGAAATTCCAAAGGATATTCTCCGCAAATTTATTGGTATAGTTCTTCAGGACACCGTGCTTTTCTGTGATACCATAAGGACAAATATCAAATACGGAAATGATAATGCCGCCGAGGAGGATATTAAAAGGGCAACGAAAACCTCAAATGCCGATAAATTTATTGACCGTTTGCCCGATGGATATGATACCGAGCTTACGGAAGCAGGCTCAAATCTTTCCCAGGGACAGAGGCAGCTTCTTGCAATCTCCCGTGCGGTGCTTGCTGATCCAAAGATCCTCATTCTCGACGAGGCGACATCTTCTGTTGACACGAGAACGGAAATGCATATTCAGCAGGCGATGTTAAATCTGATGAAGAACAGGACATCTCTCGTCATCGCCCACAGACTTTCAACCATTAGAGATGCCGATGTTATAGTCGTTCTTTCGGACGGAGTTATAGTTGAGAGCGGAAATCACGAGGAGCTTCTCGCACTTGGCGGTGAATATTCAAAGCTGTATAGCAATCAGTTTGCGGGTATAGCAACATGACGTTATCCGATAAGCTACGCTTTGAGCTTTGCATAAGAGAAAATCTTATCTCAGAAAGAAAAGACGGTATAAATATCGGAACATATAAAGAAAAAAGGCTTCATCAGATCCTCAAAAAATTCATTGAGGATGATGAAGCCATGCATGAGATACCAATTGGACCTTATGTTGCCGATATTTTCAGAGGAAACGAGATCACCGAGATACAGACGGGAAGCTTTTATCCCATGAAGGAGAAGCTTCGATATTATCTTGAAGAAACCGAATATTCTGTAAATATAGTGAGACCGTTGCCTTATATAAAATGGTGCATTTGGATCGATCCCGAAAACGGAGAGATAAGATCAAGAAAAAAGTCAAATAAAAAGACTTTGCCAAAGGACATTATGCGAGATTGGATATATTTCTGCGATTTTCTCGGTAATGAACGCTTGAGGATAACATTTTTGCTTCTTGAAGAAGAGGAATATAGGCTTCTTTGCGGCAGGAGTGCAGATAAAAAGCGAGGCTCAAAGCGTGTTCAGATGATGCCTATAGGGCTTATTGATGAAAAAAGCTATTCGAGGGCGGCGGATTATCTTGAATTTCTCCCCGAATCACTCGGTGAGACTTTTACGGCCGGCGGATATATGAAGGCTACGGGAATTCGTTCATATGGCGGATATGCGGCACTGAAAATTCTTTGCCATCTGGGATTTATCGAAAAAAGTGATGAAAAAAGCGGCAGAAGCTTTTTATATAAGAAAAAATAGAAGAGTTCATGAATTGGGGACTGCGTCATTTGCTTTAGTGGAGCTTTTGACGTAGTCCTGATTTTTTGCTGTAATTCAGATGTGAAGGCTTTCGCTAAATTACTGTTTATAGGACAGATTAAAAAAGTCCAAAACAACAAAAAGGGGCTGATGATTCAGCCCCTTTAATTTTATATACCCATAACAGAATCGATGGGCAGAGACATAACAAGTCCTTTTGCTTCACTTGTCATTCCGCAGCTTTCACTTATCGCTTTCATAATTGCAACCTTGCTTTCTGCTTCTGCAATTATAAGTACGATCTCTTTTTCATCCGGAATGCTAAGCTCCTTTGCGCCGATTGCATCGCGGTTTACTATGCTTCTGCTGTGCATAACCGTTCCTCCGGATGCGCCCGCTTCTTTTGCAGCTTTCATTACGTCGCCGCTGAAGCCTCTGTTTACCACCGCAGTTACAAGCGAATATTTTATATCGGTCATAATATACCTTTCCTTCCTGACAGTTTCGGAGATAGTTTCTGTGCTCATATTTACCATCTGCAAAAGCAGATTGCTTGCGCCTGTCAGCGGAATTGTAAAGGCTATTCCGCTGTTTACCGTGTCAAGTCTGAGCTGTGAATGAAGCTTGCCGAGCATTTTTTCACCGATGGGATTTTCAACTGTACTAGCAAGAACGCATTTATCAATGCTTCCAAATCCCAGCATATCCATAATATCGCTTGGTGCTGTACCCTCGGCATTTATTCTATACTGCACGGGGATGGAGCATCGGCAAAAGAGATCGGCTGCCTTGTCTGCAAGCTTGGGTGTTGCTATAAGCACCAGAAGCTGATAGGAGGGCTTCTTTTTTTCGTTTTCCATTAAAATTCCTCCTCAAGATCAATGATTTCGTCGCTGTTTTCGGGAATAGTAGTGATCCTTGCACCGCTTTTCCTTGTTTTGATCTGATAGACTATTCCCATTATTTGAATTGCAATGAGCGGTGTGAGGGCAACGAGTGCAACAACTCCAAAGGCGTCTGTCATAAGATTTCCGCCAAGTGCCGTGCAGGCTCCTATACTGAGGGGCAGCAAAAATGTTGAGGTCATGGGGCCACTGGCAACTCCGCCCGAGTCGAATGCGATACCGACGAAAATTTTGGGAACAAATCTTGACATTACAAGAGCAATTACATATCCGGGAATTATTATCCACTCTATCGGAATTCCCACAAGCACGCGAAGCATCGCAAGTCCAACGCTTATTGCAACGCCGAGTGACATTGCACGGTTCATGGCTTTCACGGAAATGGCACCGTCCGTTACGTTTTCAACCTGATGGTTAAGAACCTGGATAGCAGGCTCTGCTTTTACTATAAAGTATCCGATAAGCATTCCCAGCGGTATCAGTATCCAATTATATTCAAGCGAAGCAAGCTCCTCGCCAAGGAATGAACCGACGGGAGCGAAGCCCAGATTGACTCCGCAAAGGAAAAGAACAAGTCCTATATATGTATATAAAATACCGACGGCAATTCTTTTCATCTGTCTTTTCTGATATCTTTTTGTGATGAGCTGGAAGAGAATGAAAACCGCAATGATGGGGAGAAGGGAAATGAGCACCTCTTCTGCATATTTTGGTATTCCGAGAATGAATACCTTTGCAACGTCCTGTGTTGTTGCAACATTTTCAATTCCAACTCCGGAATAAAGGGCTTCTGTGGGCTTAAAGAAGCAACCGAGAATAAGAACCGCAAGAATAGGTCCGACGCTCGAAAGAGCAACCAGACCAAAGCTGTCGCTTGCCGAGTTTTTATCGCTTCTGACAGATGCAAGACCGACACCCAACGCCATAATAAAGGGAACTGTCATAGGTCCTGTTGTAACTCCCCCAGAGTCAAATGCAACTGCAAGAAAATCATCGGGGACAAAAAATGACGCAACGATCAGCAGGGCATACAGAATGATAAGGAGCTTTGAAAGGTCGATCTGAAATCTGATACGAAGTATTGCAACGGCAAGGAAGATACCAACGCCAACTGCAACTGTGAGTATCAGCACAAGATTTGGAACAGACGGAACCTGCTCTGCAAGCACAGCAAGGTCAGGCTCGGAAATTGTTATTATCGTGCCCATAATAAAGCCGATAACGGTCACGAGAATGATATTTCTCGTTTTGGAAATCTGAACACCGATACCTTCTCCGATAGGGGTCATGGCAATTTCAGCACCGAGCTGAAAAAAGCCCATGCCGATTATCAGCATAACTGAGCCTACGGTGAAGAGCGATATGCTTCCAAGCTCCATAGGAACGAGAATCAGGCTGATTATCAGTACTATTGCCGAGATCGGTAGTACGGCGGAAAGAGATTCCATTGTTTTTTCTTTTAATTTGGGATTCAAGGCTTTGCCTCCGTTATCTGTAATTTCTTATCAATTATAACATATTATGTTTGGAATTTCAATAGAAAACAAGCACTAAAACAAAAATTTTTCAGAACAAATTGTAAAAATATTTCCCTTCACTTCATATGTCTCAAAACGGTATGGAACAGAGTCAACATCAAATGAAGAAAGCGGCTTAGAAAGTCCTTTCCCGAGAAGCTTAAGATAGGCTTCTTTTTTTGTCCAGAGGATAGTAAACTCTTTTTTGGGATTATCGGATGAGGAAACAAGCTCTATTTCCTTTTGGGTGAAGAAACGCTCGGATATCTTCATCGGATCTTTCTTGTAAACAGTTTCAAGGTCTATGCCTATCATCGGTTTTTGTTCTTTTGAGATGCATACGGAGCAGCCAACAAGATTATCCGAATGTGAAATACTGAAATCGATATAGGGTATGTCTGAAAAATAAGGCTTTCCGAACTCTGTTTTTTTGATGGTTGGAAAAATGCCAAGCTCTTCTGCAAATCCTCCTAAAATACCCATTGCTGCAAGACTTTTGAAGGCCGATGGACGGTGCTTTTTGTTCATGAGAGATTTAATATAATCTGCATTATTTTTCATTATCGAAGCGGAAATACCATCCGCTTCATCTTTTATATATTCTTCCGTTATCACCTCGGGAACAGGAAGAAATTCTGTCTTTATCAAAAAAACACCCCCTATATTATTTTTTGTGATATTTGAATTGTTGTGTAAACAGTAATTTATCGAACAGTCGAAGATGTGCTTTTGTAGGGGACGTCGAGTCGACGTCCCCTACAGACGTTGGTTAAAAATTGAATGTATTACGGTTGATTTGTCATATTTTGATACATTTTCATAAGCTCTGCGACGCAGGCGGATTCGGTCATTGTTTTTACGTCGAAGCCGTAGGCTTGCATAACCGCTCTGTCATTCGCTTGGTGTGCTTGCAAAAGTTTGGGGAACATATACATCTGCTCACCATACATATCGGCAAAACTACATTCAAGATATGAAGCTCGGGCATCTAAAATCGCTTGTGCTGTCTGTTCAATTTTCGCTTTTTGTTCATCTGTTGGATTGCACCACGGAAAATTGTTATAAACTATATCTTTTGAATAACGGTAATCGCTCTTTAATCTACCACATACAGCCCGCATCCAAGCCATGTGAACATTTGATGTCAGTACACCGAAATGATACAAAGAAGCATCGGGAATAATTGTAACAGCATTTGTTGGTATTGTAGATTCACCTAAAAAACCTATTGGAATGTATTTTCTATTTTCTGAAGAAGTAGCAGGGACAATCATGTATGTGA
>CAYPKQ010000110.1:0-8794 GCA_964411355.1 uncultured Lachnospiraceae bacterium | reverse complement strand
TTGCGGGAGAGGGAAAGACGCTTGATGAGGTTGAAAAATCCGTCCGTGAAAAATATGATGTCGAGACCATCACCTATGCCGAAATCGAGGACGCATATAATGAGGCTTCGGAGAATGTTTCTCTGCAGAGCATCGAGCATAAAGGTCCAAGTCAAGAAGATAATGCGGGAAATATTGAAAGTACAGATACAACCTCTACCGCAGAAAACGAAAAATATTCTTTTATGGGCTATGCAGAGGATGGAAAAGGCATATATAAATCTAATTTTCCGAAAGGAACACCCAAGCAGGCAAAAAGCGAAAGAATACTGCACTATATCCAAGATGTTTGGTCTAAAAAGCCTATAACGCTACGCATTAAGGATGGGGATGATATTCGGTATATTGAGGCTCAATTTGATCCAACATATAGTGATGATACCAAAGTAAGAACCGATGCTACTAAATTAATGGGTGGGAACAGACACGGTACAAGCGGCGAACAATGTGTTACACTCGATCTTGCGGATGATTATTATCAAATTGCATCTGAATCCGAATATAATTACTCAAAAGATGAGACAGGCAAAGACTCTAATACTCATTTAGATGTAAAGAGATGGCATTATTTTGTCAACGATATTTATTTTGCAGAGCAAGGCAGCGATGAATTGACACCATACCGTGTGTCTATTAATGTAAAAGAAAAAGGCGAAGGAAATTACTTTTACAGTTTTTCTGCCGAAAAAGCAGAAGGAACTTCTACCCAGCGGACTTTACATGCCGCAGTGAGCGATAGCAATAATGCTATCGCAAATAGAAGCTCCTCTGATAATAGTATATCACAAAAAAGCAATTTTGACAACACTTTTTCCGAAAATAATAACGAAAATGCAACAAATGAAGGAGTAAGAAGCTATGAAAGCGAACCTAACGAACAGATATCCTATGAAAAAGAAGCAAGAGACGACATATCTGATGGAAGCGGCAAACGGAATGCTGGTGAGAGTTCCCGAGAGCCGTCTGGAGAGCTGGGACAAAGCACAAAGGGGTGGAAAGACATCCTTGAAGGAGCAGACGGTGCGGACGAGATTGGCAGAGCTCGCACGGCAGCGACTTTACGGACAGAACACATAAGCAGTGCTTCCCTCGGTATTGCCGACGGAACGGACACACCACGCCTTCGTATCTATCCCGAGGAAAAATGGGATGATAATCTGAAAAACATTCAATCTGTTTTGAAAAAGGAAACGGGGAAGGAAGTTATCTTTGTTCAAGGTCCGATCGAGATAAAAATGCAAACGGGAATCCGTTATGTTCGAGGGGTAAATATGGATGAAAAGATAATCATTCGCATGAATGATCTCAAGGTACACCCCGAAAACATTGCTTTTCATGAGCTTTATCATGAGAGAGCGGCAGAATCTCCGGCGCTGAATGAAGCCATAAAGGAAGCAATTATCGAAAGATTTTCCGAGAAAGAATTTAACGAGGTTCTTGAAGTCTATGCGGACAAGCTGGCGGGTATTTATGAATTTGACGAGCACTCCGAGGAAGAATACAATGCTGTTCTTGATGCGATACTCGAAGAAATATTTGCCGATGCTTATGCAAACATCAATGGCTTCGGAGTTCATCCCGAAAAATTCAGAGAAACGGTTGTAAAGATTACCGAAGCAGAGCACAAAAGAGTTCAGAGCTTAAAGGAAAAAAACGCAAATGCGACCAAGAAGAAAGATCATTATTCGGTAGATGATCCCGGTTATTTTACTTATCAATCATTGATAATTCCTACTCGTAAGGAAGCAAGAAAGCTTGAAAAGTTAATGCGCCAAATTGAGAAGGCTTTGAGAGAAAGCCAGAATTTGCAGTACTCACTAACAGATATTGACAAAAACGGTAATCGGGGTTATAATGGAAACGATTTATATACCAATACTGATGAATTTTATCTCGATGTTACCAAAGATGACAGAGCCGTTTTTCCTCTGAGTCTATCTAAGAAGACTAATGGAATGAAGAAAGGCGAAATCAGAACTGTCGAGATATACAGTGATAAAAAAGTTTATTTTTTTGAAGCAACAGGGTATATGCAGGGGCGAATGCTTAAATCGGTCTCCACAGATAATCGTGATGATTATACAAGGGCAAGGAAGGAATATATAAATGAAATTAACGGAAGTTCAGAAACTTTTAATTCGTGGATTAATGCATTTTTCGCTTACCGAAAAGGAGCAGGAAGCGATATTTTTGATATTGGAATCGGACAGGGAAAGAATGATGCTGATGGAATATATGGCAGAGCATCCAAACTCGACAGCACAGGAACTCAAGAACGAAGTAGGCAGGATTTTAAAGATGACCCCGAAGAAGTAGAGAGTATCATTGCCGAGCTTCGTAAAAAATACGGTTTTACTATTCCAAATGATATTGTTGAAGCGGCATTATCAAATGCAAGGCTGAAAAACAATCCGAAGAATACAAAAGAAAATGTGTTTATCAAAAACAATGATACGGGAAATGATATTTTGATCAACAAAAATAGCTTTGAGCACGGACTTTATCAGAAATATGAAAAGAATGACATAGCCTTTGCAAATATTGGAGATATAATTGAAAATGCTATTCTGATAAATGAGCTTTCCACAAGAAATAATGAAGGAGACATATATCTCAGTGCCGGTTGGTATGGTAATGACTTGTTTTTATGTAGAATTATTACCGATGAGAATAATGCTATGTGTGATTTTGAGGTAATGTATGCGCTAAACACAAAAAAAGAGTTGGTCGCGCATAACCGCCTCGGAATCACGAATAAATCGCTATCCAATACCAACTCTACTATTAGTGTATCAGACTTTCTCGATATTGTCAAGACCCATTATGCGGATGTTTTGCCGAATGATGTGCTTAGGCAAATGTCTATGGAGCGTCCCAATTCGCCTATTTCCGACTTTGTTAAGTATAGTTTCAGTGATGTTCCCATTCCTACATATGAGGAGCTTATAGCAAAAGACGATATGGAGATAGTGGACCTCACAAATAGCTATGGCAAGGGACGCTATAAAGAGCAAAGAGCTGATTTTATTAAAAGTGATGAGGCTAAAGCATTGCTTCGTGAACCTGTGCTTAACAAAGACACAGGAGAGAAGATTTTCATTGTCAACTCTACATTCACACATT
This sequence comes from uncultured Lachnospiraceae bacterium, assembly GCA_964411355.1. GTDB lineage: Bacteria > Bacillota > Clostridia > Oscillospirales > CAG-272 > SIG710. The sequence continues at coordinate 5,632 of CAYPKQ010000110.1, read as the reverse complement.
CTTTTTCAAATGACAAGCTCGGAGCTGAACAAATTGCGGCAGTTAAAAATATCCGCAAAATCATTGAAAATGCTGTGCTTACCCATGCAGAAACTCCGACACACGGAAATGAATCGACGACGGGTGTCTATACGCTTTTTGCCGCAGTTAAAACAAAAACAGGCATTAAGCCGACAAGGCTGAAGGTTAAAGAATATATGCTTGACGGAAGTCCATTGTCACAAAATTTAATTGATTATTTTGAAAAAAATGGTATATCAAATCCTTATTCAAGCGTCTATGATAACCGTGTTTTGGTATTGGAAGAGGACGGTATGGTTACTGTGGAAACAAAAAAAGAACCCTCCGGTTCAGCAGTGCCACGAAACAGCAAAAGTGCTGTAACAGGAGACTACCCTTCGGGTTCTTCAAATTACGAAGAACCATCCAGTTCAGCACGTCCCTCAGCAGATAAAACTGCCGCAAGCTCGTACCCTTCAGGTTCTTCTGTTATTAGTATAGCAGATTTGCTTGCACTTGTCAATAGTGAATATCAAAAATATATTCCCAAAAAGCGGAATGGTACGGTTCAAAAATTTTCTGTTGATGATTCCGAGGTAACGGCTTATGATTCAAAGAAGGATCTCATTCGAGATTGTTACGATATCTTTTCTATCCCAGAGGGTAACAGAAAAGAACTCCGTTCGCTTATAAACAGCTTTGCCGAGGGATATATCAAAAAAGGCTCTTTTACGGACGAGGACAGGAACAAGCTTTTTGACAGACTTTATGCGGAAGGGGTTATGACCGTCGCTGCTGATGATTATTTCAAAGAAGGTCGTGCGGCTATTGCGAAGGGTAAAATTTATGTCAGCGAAGGAACAAAGAGTGAATTTGGTGATGATTGGAACGCTATGAGGCAGCGTGCTTTTTCTGCCGGAGTTTTCCTCACGAACAACAAAAAGGATTCGAGTGTTGACGGGTGGAATGCAGAGCTTGCCGAGCTTTTCCCCGGAAAATTCGATAAATACGAAACCGATGAGAGAGCTATCATTGAAAACATCATATCTATGGCAGAGGATGGAAAAGATCAGAAAATGAGCCTTGCGGAATATGCCGCTATGGCAGAGGATGCCGGTTATGTATCTTCTTCCGAGCTTTATCGGGACATGGAAAGAAGACTTGATGCGGCTCTTAAAACCTTTGCGGAGAAAGCAAAGCTTGAAATCAAGCTCCGTGAAAAAAATGTTCTCGGAGAAGCCAAGAGAAGACAAGCACGCCTTGAAGCGGCACAGAGAAAAAAGGAAAGCCTGAATGTCAAAGAGGTTCAGAACGAGACAATCAAAACTCTTAACTGGCTTATGCGCCATCAGAACAAAGCTTCGGATGAATTTAAGGATAAATTCAAAGAAGTGCTTTCCGATATCGACATTTTTGCGAAAAGTGCGGCAGATGCTATGCGTTGGAGCGACAAATATCAGGCAACTTGGCAGGATATTGAGCAGATGTATAAGGACGCACAGGAGAATGATCCGAACTTCTTGCCGTCGAAGGAAATCGAAAAGATAATTGCAAGGCTTAATAATCGTAAGGTCGCAGATATGGATATGTCGGCTCTTATGGATCTTTATAAGGCAGCAGTGAGTCTCAAAACCGAATACCAGAACAGGCAATATCTTATCCTTGATGAAAAGCACCGCACTCATGAGGAAATAAATAAGGGTATAAAGGTCGAAATGGCAAGCGGTAGAAAATACACCCCCAATGCCATAAAAAAGCTTTTTAACAATGATCAGCTTACTCCGATGAATGTTCTTGAAAGGATGAGCGGTTGGAATCCCGATGGTGCTCTATACGGACTTGGAAAAATGCTCGAGCAAGGCGAATATGATGTTCATTCTTATATTGTGAGAGCAGGAAAAAAACTTGATGATTTTCTTAAGAGAAACAAGGACTGGGTCAGAAAGGCTGACGGACAGCATAAAAAGTCCATCTGGTACACAGAGGAAATACACCCTTATCTCGGCAAGGGGAAGTATGCTCCCGAGACGGTAACTGTTCATATGACACCGGCCATGAGAGTTTATCTTTATCTTGAAAGCAAAGGTATTGACAATGTGCGCCACATGACAGCCATAGGCGGAGGAAGAACCTTTGCCGACAAAGAGCTTTATTCAAAGGGAAAGAGAGCTGAAGCTTTTGCACAGGGAACGACCGTAAGGCTATCCCCCGAGACGATAAAGCAGCTTGCAGACCCCTCAAAAATGACAAAGCAGGAGCTTGAGCTTGCAAAGCTTATGGAAGATTATTATGAGTTTGCAAAAACAGAAATAAACAAGACTTCAAATGCACTTCACGGCTTTAGCCGAGCTATGGAAAACTATTATGCTCAAATTTTCACCAATAAGAACTATACCAAGGTTGGTTTTGATCATTTCGGCGCACCGAGTGCAGAAGGAAGCATAAAAGAAAGAATGGCAGATGCAGTAAATCCCACATACTGCGTCGGTGCTTTTGATGCTTTTGAGCGGCATGTTAATGCAACTTCAAAATATGTCGGTCTTTCTATTCCCGTGCACAATTTCAAGGTAGCTCTTAACTGGCGTGAGGAAGGAAGCAGCGCAAGCGACCTTATTACCCACAAATGGGGCAAGGAGGGGCTTGATTATATCCATAATATGCTGAAGGATATTCAATCCACCGATATGTCGGATAAAAGCACTGTCGAAGCCTTTGTATCAAAGCTGTCGAGTAATTACATTTCCGCAGTATTCGGTCTTAATCCCAGCATTGTATTCAAGCAGGTGGGAAGTATGATGACCGCTGCAACATATCTTGGCTGGAATAATCGTTTTATCCCACAGAAGGGACGTGCCGATTATAAGAAAATGGGTGTTAAGAAACGCCAAGTCATCTCGCAATATACAAGCGAGCTTGACTTTAGAACCCTTGGTTATTCTTCAGAGGAAACAAAGACCTTGAAGGACAACCCCAACTGGCTCGACAGAAACCCCGTTACAGCCTTCCTTATCAGAGGTGATGCGATAACATGGATGGACGGTGCTGTTGCAGAATCCCTTTGGAGATGGACCGAAAATGAGGTGAGGAGAGAGCATCCGGAGCTTGAGCTTGGAACAAAAGAAGAGATCATGTCGGGTGAAAGTGAATTTTATAAGGCTGTGGCAGAGAGATTTAACTATGTTGTGTCAAGATCGCAGTCAATGTCCGATTTTATGCACCAAAGCACCATGAGAAAGAGCAAGAATCTTATTGCCCGTATGCTTACGCTATTTAAGAGTGATGCCGCACAGAACTATAATATTCACAGACAGCTCATAGGCGAGGCTCTTTATCTCGAAAAATCGGGTGCAAGCAAAAAAGAGGTCGGGAAGGCTTGGAATAGAGTGGGACGAGCTGTACTTAATACTCTGCTTGGATATAGCTGGGCGGCTCTTATAAATCTTCTCATCAATCTTTGGAAATATAAAGGCAAGAGATATAAGGATGATGAAGGAGAACTTACCCCCGAAAGCGTTGCGTGGGGCATTATTGAAGATGTGTTTTCAAATTATGCCGGCATAATCGTTTTCGGTGAAGAGCTTGCGGCAATTATTCCAAGTGTTATAAAGCGTGAATTTCGATATGACACCGATGCCATAGAGATAGAACAGCTTAACGAGCTTTTTTCAATACTCGAAAACCAATCAAAGCTGTTTATTGATATATGTGCGGGCGCAATAAATGTGCTGAATGGCGGCGGCGATGTCGGAAAATATTTTTCAAAGAAAAGCAGTGAAATTATCGGCGGTATCAGAGATATTGCCAAGACCTGTGCCACCTATATTTGGGGACTTCCCGCAGATAACCTTGAAAAATATCTTTTGGGTGCTGTGAAATGGGTATCTCCCGAGCTTGGCGCAGCTTATGACGATATCACCGACACGGTGCAGAAAAAAGATCTCAAAGAGCTTTCGGGAAAAGCACTTGAGGGGCGTGTCAGCAGAATTTTCGGTGCTCGCAATGTGGATGTTTCGGATGAAACCGCTGCGGCTCTTGCGGAACTGTATGAGGGGGAGTTTACCGATGCGATTCCTTCGGCAACTCCGACGAAATTCACTGCCGATAAGGTCGAATATGAGCTTGACGAATATAAACAGCAGATATTTGACGATGTTTGGAGTGAGACCGTGAATTGTGTGATAGATGAAATAACAGCATCGGAGATATTTAAGAACGCTCCCCCGGAAGCACAGGAGAAAATGCTGAATAAGCTGTATGATCTCGCCACATACAAAGCAAAGGTTGAACTCGTTGAAGATTATGAGGACGGTATTGAAGCAATCGAGAAGGCAAATGATAAAATTACCGAGCTCAAAAAAGTAGGACTTGATTTGGCGGATTTTTATATCATAAGCGGTGCTTATACTTATTTCAATGGAAATGATGAAGAGTATCCTACCGAAAAGGAGCAAGCTAATGCTTTTGCAAGGTGGGTAAACACGCAAGGATATAACACAGATCAGATTGAAGCTATCAATGACACATTTGTTTACTTTGGAATGTATCCGATAAAAGCAGAGGCTTATAACGCTTTGACCGATGCCGGATTCAGTGATGAAACAGCTTCAAAAGCTGCATCTTCCGGTATAACTGCGGCACAGAGCAAGGTTGTAGTCGCTCTTGGGGAGGCAGGACTTTCGGATGATGAAGCAATAAATGTTGTTAATGGATTCAAAAACATCGAACCTATCAACGGAAGAAAAACAGCAAGTGACTATCAAAAAGCTGAATTGGCGACGAAAAAAATTAAAGACCCGACAAAACAGCTTATTGTGCTTGAGGAGATCATGACGAATAAGCAATATCAAATCATGAAGCTTGCCTATGAAACATACAACATCGAGCCAAGCCTTTATATTAAGGTTTACCTTGCCGCAGAAACACTCAGTTATGAAACAACAGGGGATAAGAAGGTAAATAAAACCGAGCTGAAAACCGTGCTTGATGATCTGGATCTGAATGACGGCAAAAAGGCTCAGCTTTATCAGTTCATTACTGCGGAGGATGTCACTATGAATCCATACAGCTTCGAGCACGCCAACTTTGTGAAGGAAGATATGGACGCACTGTTTGCCTGAGCGTTCTGTCGAAGAATGTCGAGCGAAATTTGTTGTTCCTTTTCGGATGAATTGATATAATGTGTTAGTTAGTTTTATGCAAACATTCCTTTTGTACCAAAGGCGCAGGGATTTTCCCCTGCGCCTTTGAATTTTTGTACTATGTGGAACTCTATGCTACTATAATGTATTACATACCGTTGTATGATGCTTTATAATAGTAAATTTATACAACAATTAACACCACATTGATATGTTTATTGGGAAAAACATGTTTGTTAATTAACGATCAAAAAATTAGAAACAGTAGTAAAAAACATAATGATTCTAAATAAAGATTTTCTTCGTTAAAGTCTTCAAAAAATCGCATAAAAATGGGCTATCTCAAATTAAATTTTTGAGATAGAGTCATATGCGAAAGTAACTTAGATGTCAATCAGTCCCAAATTGTGTTGAAATCACAATTTGGGACTGATTATGTTTACACAGTTTTAAGGTCGTTCGTTTAGAAAATCTTCGATCACGTCCAAAAGATG
>CAYPKQ010000109.1:0-8809 GCA_964411355.1 uncultured Lachnospiraceae bacterium | reverse complement strand
AGGATTCAAACAATAAATACTACTATCCTGTTGAGCTTAATGTCCCCGGAACTTAAACGATTGGTGAATAAATTTCTTGGACTGCCGCATTTGCGGCAGTCCTTTTTATCCGAAAAATGTTTTAAAAAATGAACAATGTAAAAAAGGCGTTTTTGTCCAATATCTCTAATTGATTTGTGGAATTAAATAGTTTAAAAGGTTAAAAAACGAAGTTTTTTTTATATTTTGGTAAAAAAATTTGTAAAAATGTAAAAAAACCTTTGACAAATGACTCTGAGTAGTGTATAATATTGTATGTATATGTGTATAGGGGAGATTATGCGCTTTTTTCGTGCAATTCTCTCGCATAGCGGAGATGTTTTATGCCAAGATTTTTTGTTCCAAAAGAAAGCTTTGATTTTGAAAACAATAAGGTCATTATCATCGGAGAGGATGCGAGGCATATTTCCTTCTCGCTTCGCATGGCTGTGGGAGACCGAATAACGGTTTCGAACGGTGTTGATGCTGAATATGATTGCGTTCTTGAAGGCTTTGAAAATGAAAAGGTTTTCTGCAAGATCGAAAGCGCAAAGGAGCTTGAAACAGAGCCTCCGTTTGTGGCTAAGATATATCAGGCTCTCCCAAAGGGAGACAAGCTTGATACGGTTATCCAAAAATCGACCGAGTGCGGCGCGTCCTTTATAGGAACCTTTGAAAGCGAATTTTGCATAGCAAAGGAAAAGGCTGATTCTGCTGAAAGGAAGCTTGAACGCAGACGCAGGATCGCATATGAAGCTGCAAAGCAGTGCGGTAGGGGAAGGATTCCCGAGGTGCACTCAACGGTGGATTTCAAAACAGCTGTCAGAGAAGCGGCAAAGGCGGATATTCCGATATTTTGCTATGAAGGAGAGGGAACCGTTCCTCTTTCATCGCTTCTTGGTTCGAAGATAAAAACTCTTGGTGATATAAAATATCCCGAAATTTCTGTTATTATAGGCTCGGAGGGCGGTTTCTCTCCCGAAGAAGCAAATTTTGCAAAGGAAAACGGTATGCTTATGGCAGGTCTCGGAAGAAGAATCCTTCGCTGTGAGACTGTGGCGGGCTTTGTACTTGCTTGCCTTGTTTATGAGCTTGAGCTGTGAAAAAATGGAGTATGGTTATGGCAAAAAAAGTTAATGACTCGAAAATCAAAAGATCCGAAGTGCTTTATTATAGAATGCTGATAGTACTTGCAGCGCTTATTGCTGTTATCTTCAGCATAACCTATGCAACCCGCACTGCGGAGGGAAGCAATAGCTTTATTCTTACAGGCGCACCCATTGCGGCTTTAGTATTTGCGGCTCTGTGCTTGCCTGCAATCGTGTTTTTTATTGTTTGCCGCAAGAAGGGCATAAATGAAAGAAACAGGGTGCTTTCAAGCGGATATCTTCTTGGGCTTGCTCTGTGGCTCACTTCGATTTTTGCCCTTTACGGTCCGCTCAGTACAAAGGCGGCTATGGCTTATATAATCGTAACTGCGGCTCTCTACTATATCTATTATATTTTTAAACATGAATTTTTCGTTTTTTCTCTTTATGCATCCATCGGAGCTGCATTGCTCCTTTCGATAAACTCTGCAGGTAATATCGAACACATCATTTCTGCTGCTCTTGCATTGGTGCTCAGTGCGGCAGTGATCTTTGCGGTGGCAAGAGACAAGAAAAAGCCTCTTGCAATAAAGCTTGGCAAGAATGATGTGAAGATAACGGACGGAAGCTTTAAGCTTTATCCATTCGCTACTCTTGCCTTGGTTATAGTTCTTGGCTCTGTACTCAGCTTTTTCATGGCAAATGCAGCATTTTATTCGCTTATAGTTCTCTTTGCAGCATACCTTGTCTTTACCATAGTAAATACGGTAAAGATGATGTGAAAAGCATCACATTAAAGTAAAATTCCGGAAAAACAAATCATGAGATAAGGATTGGGAGAAAAGATATGTCTAACAGATTGTTTCAAAGCGTAATTCATCAGATGAAGGATGCGGTTGACCGCGTTATAGGAGTTATTGACGAAAATAACGTAATAATTGCTTGCTCCGAGCTTGTAAAGATTGGAGAGGTAATGCAGGGCGTCCGCGAAGAAATGGTCTATTCTGCAGAGGTGGTAACTGTTGGCGGCTATACATACAGACCTATTTCTGCGGGGGCGAAGGCAGAATATGTAATATTTGTCGAAGGCGAAGATAAGATGGCTGATAAATTCTCAAAGCTTCTCGCCATTGCTCTCGGCAATATAAAGAACTATTACGACGAAAAATACGATAAGGGCTCCTTTATTAAGAATATAATTCTCGATAATATTCTTCCCAGTGATATTTACATAAAGAGTAAGGAGCTTCATTTCAACACGGATGAGAGCAGACTTGTTTTCCTCATTAAATTCGATGGAAAAACAGATGTTATGCCCTTTGAAATGCTCCAAAATATGTTCCCCGACAAGACAAAGGACTATGTTATCAGCGTTGGTGAGCACGATATCGTACTTGTCAAGGACATGAAGCAGGGAACCGATACAAAGGAGATCGAAAAGATCGCAACTACCATTGCAGACACTCTCCAGACCGAGTTTTATGCAAAGGTTTCAATCGGTATCTCTACCATGGTAGATAACATCAAGGATCTTGCAAAGGCTTATAAAGAGGCTCAGGTGGCGCTTGAGGTTGGTAAGGTATTTGAAACAGAAAAGAATATCGTAAGCTATGAAAACCTCGGTATCGGTCGTCTTATCTATCAGCTTCCCACAACTCTTTGCGAAATGTTCCTCCAGGAGGTCTTTAAGAAGGGCGGATTTGAGTCTCTCGACAGAGAAACACTCCAGACCATTCAGGCATTCTTTGAAAACAACCTCAATGTTTCCGAAACCTCGAGAAAGCTTTTCGTTCACAGAAACACACTGGTTTACCGTCTCGAAAAGATTAGAAAGCTCACAGGTCTTGACCTCCGTGAGTTCGAGCACGCAATAACATTTAAAGTTGCCCTGATGGTTAAGAAGTATCTCAGCTCCAAGCCCGCTAAGCTCTGATAATACATTCATAGTGGCAGTAACAATGTGAAACATCATTATGAGGAACGCATTGTGTGCGTTCATGTCGGTGCATTCCGCTTATTCGCATACGCGTTCCTCATTTTTGCCCGTAGCAGCGCACCTTTGTGTCGCCCCTAAGCAAAGAAAGGATCTATTAGCTTAATGATTGAGTTCAAAAATGTCAGAAGTATTTATAAAAGAAATAATCATGTAGCTCTTGACGATGTGAGCTTCAAGATCGAGGATGGTGAGTTCGTTTTCATCGTCGGTCACTCGGGCGCGGGAAAGACCACGATGACAAAGCTTCTTCTACGCGAGATGACACCCACCTCCGGATCTATTACGGTAAATAATTATAATCTAAAGAAGATGCCTAAATTCAAGGTTGCAAAATACCGCAGAAGTCTTGGTGTTGTTTTTCAGGATTTTAAGCTTTTCCCGCAGAAAACCGTCTATGAGAACGTGGCATTTGCTATGCAGGTGGTTGGAACTCCCAAGGCACTTATTGCAAGAAGAGTTCCGGCGATCCTTAAGTCTATGGGACTTATCGAAAAGGCAAAGAATATTCCGGAGGAGCTTTCGGGCGGTGAGCAGCAGAGAGTTGCCATTGCAAGAGCTATTGCAAACAGCCCCGATATAATCATTGCCGATGAGCCTACCGGAAATATCGACCCCCAGATGGCGGCGGAGATAATGGAGCTTCTCGTTTGGATAAATCAGAAATTCGGCAAGACCGTTGTCGTTGTCACTCATGCGGAGAATCTCGTTAATACATATCAGAACAGAGTAATTCGCCTTGACCACGGTAAGGTTACAAGCGACAGAGTGGGAGGTATGTTTGAATGAATAACAATATGACCCCCAAAAAGCAGCAAAAAAAGATGAAAAAAAGCTATAATCCCTTTATGTTTATAGGTGAGGCTTTTAAAAATCTTTGGAGAGACAGAGTTATGTCAACGGCATCGGTGCTTGTTCTTGCAAGCTGTCTTGTGCTTCTCGGTTGCTTCTCACTTCTGGTGGTAAATATCAATATCAATATGAACAGACTCGTTTCTCTTAATGAGATAGTGGTTTTTGTTGATTACGATCTGTCCTCGGATAAGGTGGAGATAATCGGTCAGAAGATAAGAGTTCTTGATAATGTTGAGTCGGTTGAATTTGTTTCGAAGGACTCGGGACTCGACTCCATGAAGGAGGACTATGTGGGCTTTGAAGATGTTTTTGACAGTATGAAGGAATCGGGCGACAATCCCCTTTCCGACAGCTTCAGAATAAAATATAAGGATAATTCAAAGGTCACTACGCTTGATTATAATCTCCGTCAGATCGAGGGCGTGAGAAAGGTAAATAACCGCCTTGATCTTGCAACTTCCCTTGAGAATTTCAAGAACGGAATTTCGGTTGTCTTTATCGGATTCCTTGTGGTTCTCTTTATTGTCAGCGTATTTATTATCATAAATACCATAAAGCTGGCGGTAAATTCTCATATGGAAGAGATAAGGGTTATGAAATATATTGGTGCTTCCGATTGGTTTATTGTTGTGCCGTATATAATCGAGGGTACTATAATCGGTATCTTTTCAAGCGGAATCGCATATCTTGCCCAGTGGTATGTTTACTTTAGCCTTGAAAAAATGGTTGCAACAGATATCAAAATGGTAGAGCTTATGTCATTTGGTGAGATTGGCAGCATAGCTGCGCTCTCATTCCTCGCTGTTGGAATTTTGACGGGAGTTGTGGGGAGCTGCATCTCGCTTCATAAAAATTTGCAGGCATAAAAACGGAAAGGAGCTTAAATGCGGATGAAAAAGGCAAGAATATTTAACAAAAGAATATTGTGCTTGGCACTGGCAGCAATGTTTTGCTTCATTGGCGCGGGCGAATTTCTTATAAGATCAAGTACGGCTCATGCGGCAACGGATGCAAATGTTACCGCAATGGAAAACAAGATAAAGGATATACAGACAAAGAAAAAGGAAGTGCTTGCTAAAATGAATGCCGCAAAAAATGACAAAGCGGCGGCAACACAGTATAAATCCTATATCGACGAGCAGGTAAATCTCACCGAGGAAGAGATCGCAACCATAAACGCTCTTATCGCAGAGCTTGATAATAAGATTGCGGAAAAGGAAGAGGAGATAAAGACAGCTTCGGAGAATATTGAAACCCAGTATAACAATTTTAAGCAAATAATGCGCCTTTCATATGAGGAGGGCAATGCCAGCTATGTTGAAATGGTGCTTGGTTCCGAGGATTTCTATGATTTTCTTGTGAGGATCGAGCAGGTAACATCCCTTATGGAGTATAGTACAAAGCTCCTTGACAGCTTCAAGGCAGATAAGGCAGCCCTTGAGAGTGCAAAGGAATCTCTTCAAGCATCAAAAACCACACAGGTTATTTATCAGGGAGAGCTTCAGTCAAGGCGAGAGGAGCTGGAAGCTTTGCAGGAGGAAAATGCAAATTACCTCAGCGCTCTTTCAAAGGATATCAGCTCATATCAAGCAACATATAATAGCTATGCAGAGGCTGAGGATGAGCTTGATAAGCAGCTTGAAAAATATCTCCGAGAGCTTCAGGCAAAGGAAAACAGCCAGTATGTTGGCGGTGAATTCAATTGGCCGCTTCCGCTTACTTGGAAGAGCATAAGCTCTGCATACGGCTATAGAACTCTTAATGGAGTAAGAGAATTCCATCGTGGAATAGATATTCCCGCATCCAAGAATACCAATATTTATGCCTCCAATAGCGGTAAGGTGGTTACGGCAACCTTTCATTATAGCTATGGAAACTATGTTGTCATTGACCACGGCGGAGGAAAATCCACCCTCTATGCCCATGCAAACAAGCTTAACTGCAAGGTGGGCGATTATGTAAAGCAGGGCGATGTTATCGCCTTTGTGGGGACGACCGGACACTCATACGGAAATCATCTTCATTTTGAGGTGAGAATAAACGGTACTGCAAAGAATCCTTTGGATTATGTTGTAAGTCCGTAATAAAAACTTGAAAGGCTATAGGCTTTTTCGGAGGTCATTTTGAAGACAAAAATATCAATAGTAACGCTTGTGCTGTGCATCATAGTTACAGCAGCGGCGGTTTTCATGTCAACTTATACGGTTTTGACCGATAATTACAGAGAAGAACTTGCAAAGGCTTATGCCGAGGAAACCGTTTTAGGAGACGAGCTTCCCGAAACTTCCGCAGAAGAGGAGCAGGTACAAAAAAGCATCTATGAAGAAAAGCTTGCGGCGGTTCTGAGTTATTTTGAGTCGAGAGCCTATTATGAGCTGGATACCGAGGCTGTAATTGAAGGAATGCTTGACGGTGTTGCATACGGAACCGGAGATAGGTATGCTGAATATTATACCGCAGAGGAGTATGAGACCTTTACTGCTGAAAGTAACGGCGAAATGCAGGGCATAGGAGTCAATATAATATTCAACGCAGATTATAATGCAATTGAAATTATTAATGTTATGCCAAATTCTCCGGCTATTGAAGCAGGACTTTTGCCGGGTGACCTTGTGATTGCCGTCGGTCTCGGCGAAAATGCCGAAACTGTTGCGGAGCTTGGCTACACTATGGCTGTTTCAAAGCTACAGGGACTTGCAGGTACAAAATGTGAATTTACTGCTGTCAGAAATGAAAATTTCGATGAGCCTATCGATTTTTCAATAGACAGGAGACAGGTTACGGTTCAAACTGTTAACCATCATCTGTATGAGGGAGATAAGACTATCGGTATCATCGAAATAAGTCAGTTCGATAAGGTGACACCCGAGCAGTTTTTCGTAGCCCTTGATGATCTGCAGGCAAAAGGCGCAAAAAAATTCATTTTCGATGTCAGAAATAATCCCGGTGGTGACCTTAATGCTATTTGTGAGATACTTGATTTCCTTGTTCCGGAAGGTCCGATAATAAGAATGAAGGATAGATTTGGAAATGAGAGCGTTATCGAGTCCGAAGGTAGCGAATACGGTGCTCCCATGGCGGTTCTTTGTAACGGAAGCTCAGCAAGTGCAGCAGAGCTTTTCACAAGCGCACTTATGGATTATGATAAGGCAGTGGTAATCGGTACGACCACATATGGAAAGGGAAGTGTTCAAACAATATTCAGTCTCCCGGACGGCAGCGGGATAAAGATGACCACAAGAATGTATTTCCCACCCTTCTCGGAAGGATATGACGGCGTTGGAATAACTCCGGATATCGTGGTTGAAATGGCGGACGAATTTAAAAATGTAAGTCTTTATAAGATCTCGGATGCTGATGATACACAGCTCCAGAGAGCAATAAAATATCTAAACGAAAACAATTAAACATCAAAGGAGATATAGGTAATGTCAAAGGCAAAGCAGATGCTCTATACTAAGGAAGGTCTTAAGGAGCTTACCGATGAGCTCAGCTATCTGAAAAACACAAAAAGAAAGGAAAATCTTGAGGCTATTGCTGTTGCAAAGTCTTTTGGAGACCTTTCCGAGAATGCCGAATACGATGCGGCAAGAAATGAGCAGGCGCAGATCGAAGCAAAGATCAAAGAGCTTGAAGAAATGATAGCAAATGCGGTTGTGGTTGATGAAGATGCCATCGACGCAGGCGTTGTAAGCATGGGATCTTATGTAAAGGTTACCATGGTGGCAACAGGTGCAGAAAAGGAATATAGCATCGTTGCTCCAAATCAGGTTGCACCCATGCAGGGGCTTATTTCCGACCAGTCGCCCGTAGGTAAAGCACTTATTGGCGCAAGAGCAGGTGATGAGGTCTCCTTTGAAGCACCAAGCGGGACCGTTCGCATGAAGGTTGTTGAAGTTTCAAGAGCCAAGAGCTGATAAAAGATAAAAATTCCGAAAGGACACTATAAAAATGGCAGAAGAAAAGATTGTTCAGAATGCAGAAGAAATTGAAGAAGAGATAAGCGCAGAGGAGCTTAGCGACATACTCAGAGTACGCCGTGAAAAGCTTGCAGATCTTCAGGAAAAGGGCGAAAATCCCTTTGAAAAGGTAAAATTTGATTTTGATACTTATACAAGCGAGATCCGCGAGAGATTCGAGGAGCTTGAAAATAAGGATGTTAAGATTGCGGGCAGACTTATGAGCCGCCGCGATATGGGAAAGGCAAACTTTATTGATGTTGCCGATGAAAAGGGAAGACTCCAGTGCTATGTCCGCATCGACGAGATCGGTGGAGAGGCTTTTGAGGGCTTTAAGAAGTGGGATATCGGTGATATCGTCGGAATCAGTGGTTTTGTTTTCAGAACAAGACGCGGTGAGATCTCGGTTCATGTTAAGGAGATCGAGCTTCTTGCAAAGTCACTCCTTCCTCTTCCCGAAAAGTTCCACGGTCTTAAGGACCAGGAAACAAGGTACAGACAGAGATATGTTGACCTTATCGTAAATCCCGATGTTAAGGATACCTTTGTCAAGCGTTCAATGATCCTTAAGGAGATCAGAAATTATCTCGATTCCAAGGGCTTCCTTGAGGTCGATACACCTATTCTTGTTCCTCTTGAGATCGGTGCTTCCGCAAGACCCTTTATTACTCATCATAATACTCTTGATATGCCCATGTATCTGCGCATTGAGACCGAGCTTTATCTTAAGAGACTTATCGTCGGCGGTATGGACAGAGTTTACGAGGTTGGACGTATATTCAGAAATGAGGGTATGGATCCCAAGCATAATCCCGAGTTTACAACAATTGAGCTTTATCAGGCATTTACCGACTATAAGGGAATGATGGATCTTGTTGAGGAGCTTAATACCATGC
>CAYPKQ010000108.1:3434-8873 GCA_964411355.1 uncultured Lachnospiraceae bacterium | reverse complement strand
GAGGTCGCCGTCCCCTACAAAATACATCTTCAACAGTTCGATAAATTACTGTTTAACAGATATTCGCTCCTTCTTTATTGAATTTTTCGGGTTTCTTCCCCGTATTTTAATTATTCATAAAGAAGCTTATATGTATCTTCCAAGGTGAGATAGGTGTCGTTGCCGTAGAAGGCTTTTCCGTCACCCATATTCCACATCGAGATGCGAACCTCAGACCAGCTTGACCAGAGCAGCCAATAGCAGGTCTTGATCCCGCCCCCGGTAACTTCGGTAATAATATCATCCAGATGCAGGCAGGTGAATTTATCATCGGGTGACTCGGCATAATCAGTTCTTATTCCGTCTCCCGGTCCAAATTCGGTAATTGAGAATATCTTACCCGTCTTTGAGATCAGATCATGTGATATCTTCAGCACATCATATCCCGTATATGAGCCTGTATACCAGTCACATCCAACAATATCGCAATATTCATCCCCCGGATAGCAATACATAACATCAACCTTTGTATTTGTTGTCTTTTCCGCAACATTGGGGCTATATTCCCATATCATCGAGTCGATGCCACGCTCATTTACAAGGTAATCATAGATAAGACGCCAGAGCCGCACCGCATATTCCTTTGGAATAGTATTATTCTGCTCACCGTTTACAATGCAGAACCAGAACCAGTTTCCGTTCATTTCATGGAGCGGGCGGTAAATTATCGGAACACCGTTTTCATGGAATATCATGAGAAAATCTCCAACTTTTTCAAGCGAAGCCATAAAATTCTCATTATATTCCGTGCCCTCTGTGAGAAGTGACTCCCAAGCGGCAGCAGTTCCGTCGCCAAGCTCACCGCGGTATGCCGCAAGATTTTCGGGAAGTCCCGAAGGATTGGGAAAATGACAGGAAAAGGTGAAAATGCCTCCCTCTCTTGCATATTCTATCATGTCATATGCGTCCTTGACCTGCGCATTCCAGGGATATTTTTTTGTGCCTTGAGTTTGCGCTTCGGCAACATCAAATCCGAAAAGCGGACAGTCCACACCGAGATTATCAAAATAAAGCACTCTTTCGGTGGTGAGCGTTTCACCGCGCCTTGAAGCCGACATATGCTGACCTATGATGATCTTATCGGAATTATAAACCTCCGAAAGAACGCTCATGAGCTTTTCTTTGGTATAAGGTGTCTTTTTTTCGATGCTTACCTTTTTCTCATCTCCGTTTTTGAGAATGGCATTTCCCTCTTTTATTGCTTTTCCTGCCTTTATGTCAAAGCCGATAAGCTCGGAAAAGAAGGTCTCTATGCAGGCATCGATAGTCGTATAATTTGCACTTAGGATTATATTTCCATCCTCTACCTTCACACTGTAGGATGAAAAATCCGTATTCGTATCCGAAAGAAGGATATATTTTTCGGGCATATCATTCAGATCCATTGCGCTTTTCAGAGGAAGAGTAATTCCTGAAGCGGCTTCCATATGAGTGATAAAATTCTCGGCAACATCATCATGATAAAGATCCTCAACCACCGTATATTCGGAGATAACCGCACCCTCTATCTCGATCCTATCAATAAATCCAACGGGAATATAAGCATATTCGCAAGAAAACGGCATTTTAACAGCTCCGCCCGCAACAAAATTCATGCAAAAGTACTTTATCGCCTTTTTGAGTGCGCCTTCGCTGCCGCCGTCGATTATTATCTTGTTTCCGATCTGCTTAATGACATATCCGCCCATGGGAAGCGTTCCATATTCATAGCCTTCAATGTCTCTTTGAGTTTCACCGACTATTATTTCGTATTCGCTCTCATCAGCCTCATCTGTTTTGACAGAAACGAGAATATCCGTCTCCACATAGATATCCGCCGCAAGGTCTTTTGCGGCATTTTTTATTGCTTTAGTGCCTTTATTTGAGCTGACGATAACATAATCACCGATATTATCTATATTCACAAATTCGGGGTTGGGTGCTTCTGTAGTGACTGCCTCGGTTGTTACCGCTTCGGTCTGAGGCTGGGTTTCAAGCTGAGTATCGCTTACAGCCGCAGTATCCGTTATAGGCTCTGTGGCTTTTTCGGTTTCTCCAAAAGAATCCTTTGCCTCGCCGCAAGAACAAAGCAAAAGTAAAAGTATAAAAATTGAAGCAATTAGTTTTTTCATTTTTCCTCCGTTGGGCTGTTTTTTAGCCGATATACAAAAGGCGTTCTGTGATAATTTTACCTCAAAACGCCTTTATTGTCAAGAACTATTGTTATTATTTATTCTTCATGATCGCTTTCATCTCGTCAAATTCATCGGTGATCTCCTTTTCGGGAGCGGGTGTGAGAAGGCTCACAACAACGATAGCGATAAGAGAGATGATGAATGCGGGAAGAAGCTCGTAGATAGCAAATACTCCGCCGAGCTTTGCAATCCCAAATTTCCAGATGAATATCATAGCGCCGCCGCTTATAACACCGGCAATTGCACCGTACTTATTTGTTCTTCTCCAGAAGAGAGCCGCAAGAACCAGAGGACCGAATGCAGCGCCAAAGCCTGCCCAAGCAAAGGAAACTATCTCGAAAACAGAGGAATTTGGATCCCAGGCAAGGAAAACAGAAACGAGTGCAATGCCAATAACAGTTCCTCTTGCAACCCACATTCCCGTCTTTACGCTCATATTTTTGATCATAAAGCGCTTAACGATATTCTCGGAAACCGAGGATGCCGCCGCAAGGAGCTGAGAATCTGCTGTTGACATCGTTGCCGCAAGAATACCCGCAATGATAACGCCCGCGATTATTGCCGCAATTGGGCCATTCTTTGATATCGACTGTGCCATATAGACAATGATTCTCTCGGAATCGAATGTGCCTGTTTCAAGCATACCCTCGGTGAGTGCAAAATTATAGCCGATAACACCGATGAGGATCGCAACAGCCATAGAGATAACGACCCAAACAGTTGCGATGCGGCGTGAAAGTGCAAGCTTTTTATCATCATTGATAGCCATAAAGCGGAGAATGATGTGAGGCATTCCGAAATATCCAAGACCCCAGGCAAGGGTTGAAACGATGGGGAAGAAGCCGTAGCTCTTTCCGTCCGTACCCATAAGTCCGAAATAGTTTTCTGCGGGAAGATTTGAGAAGATATTACCAATACCGTCCGCATGGCTTATTCCAAAGCCAACGATAACTATTAGTGCAACTGTCATTACGATGCTCTGAATAAGATCGGTAATGGAAGCAGCAGTAAATCCTCCGATAACGGTATATATCGCAATTACAGCAGCACCTGCTATGAGTGCCACATGATAATTAATGCCAAAGAGAGAATTCATAAGCTTACCGATTGCGGCAAAGCCCGAGCCTGCATATGGAACAAAAAATACAATAATGATAACAGCGGATACAAGCATAAGAATACCGCTCTTATCACGGAAACGGTCGGAGAAGAAATCCGGCACTGTATTTGAATTTGTCTTTTCGGAATAAAGTCGGATCTTTCTTGCAACGAAAAGGAAATTGAGATATGTACCTATGGCAAGACCGAGTGCTGTCCAGAATGCCTCTGCAAAGCCTGTTGTATTGCCCGCAACACCGGTAAGGAGAGCAACTCCGGGCAGTCCCATAAGAAGCCAGGAGGACATATCGGACGCCTCCGCACTCATTGCGGTTACAAGAGGACCGAGCTTTCTGCCGCCAAGGTAGAAATCATCGGAATTTTTGTTTCTGTTTGAATACATGAAGCCGATAACTATCATCGCCACCATATAAACAACAATTGAGAAAATAATTAAAGCGGTTGTCATTTTTTAAGAATCCTTTCGGTAAAAATGTTATGAATATTTTACCACAAATTCCTTCAAAAATCAACCGCTTTTTGAATATTTTTTATTTTTTTTGAATATTTTATCCTTTTTCAACAATTTTCTTTCTAAAAAGTTCCGAAAAAAGAGAAAAAGGGTAAATATCAGTATCGGGAAGATCGAAAACATCGAATTTTGCTTCCTTTAAATCAAGGGAAAGTCTAAAAGCATAAAGAGCAATGGCGTCCTTGGGAGAGATGCCGTCTTTCATTTCACCACGCATCCTCTCGCGGCTTCCGTATTTTCCATCCCCCGCAATGGGCATTCCGCGTGAGGAGAACTGCGCCCTTATCTGGTGAGTTCTTCCCGTTCCGAGCCTTATCCTCACAAGAGAAAGCGCACCCTGCTCACCTTTGGCGCTCCCCAGAAGCTCATATGAAAGCAAAGCCTCCTTCGCACCCTTTCGAGGAGCGGAAACCACAAAGCTCTTCCCTGCCCTTGCATCCTTAAAGAGAAAGTCTCTCATTTCGCCATTATCCTCAATGGGTTTTCCGCTGACGACCGCAAGATATTCCTTTATGCATATGCTTTTATCCGAAATGGCGGAAGAAAGCCGACCTTCTGTGCTCTTGTTTTTTGAAAAAACCATAATTCCGCCCGTGGGTCGGTCAAGACGGTGCAAAAGCCCCGCATCCTTTCCGATATAAGAGGACACCGCAGAGAGCATATCCTCACCCACAGCTCCGTCCGCACCGCTTTGCGAAAGAACACCGTGGGGCTTGACGCATACTATTACATTTTTGTTTTCAAAAAGTATTTTCAATATATTACCTCGATTTGGTTTCAAACAGTAATTTATCGAACTGTAGGATACCGATTAAAAAATGAGCTGATCTGTAGGGGACGGCGACCACGACGTCCCTTTTATCATTTGATAATCACGATTATTTCACGTCTTTTGAGGGACGTCGAGGTCGCCGTCCCCTACAAAAATTCGTTATCGCCTGTTCGATAAATTACTGTTTTTCTACATTACCCCTATTATTGCTGTCACAGATTTTGTCGGTGACATGAGACAGGAGGAAGAAAGTGTAAGTCCTATATTTTTTTCGGGTGCGAGTGCGGCAAAGATCTCTTTTTGCAATTCCAAGGGAAGATCGCCGTAGCCGGGGCTGAAACGCGGACGCAGTTTATACCCCGCTTTTTTCATCTCTGCGCAAAAAGCATCGCAAAGAGCCTCTATGCGCTCTGCTCCTATCGCCTGCATTATAAGTCCCTTCGCAGGAGAAAGCTTGCCGTATTTCATAATAAGTCTGTCAATTCCGATTCCCACCGTTGCGGCAAAAAGTATTATTTTTTTGCAGCCCGAAAGATTTTTTGCAAGGGAATCACTTTTCACATGACAAAATCCCAAATCAAGAGAGCCTTCCGAAATTTTTATATCAAATTCCCTATAGCACATCCGAAAGTTAAGCTCCGGACGTGCCTCCGAAATACATTCGTCAAGCATTTTTTTAAGCTCTCCCAAGTCCTCTCCGTCACCCGTATAACGGATGACCTCGGCTCTGCTTATTTCATCGGGCAGAATATCCATAAGCACTACGGAATTCTTCATTTTCCTATCATATCCGAGAGATTTGCCCGGATTTTCTCCGCAACATC
>CAYPKQ010000108.1:0-3424 GCA_964411355.1 uncultured Lachnospiraceae bacterium | reverse complement strand
AAAAAGGTCGATAATCTGGTCGGTTGCATAAGCAATTCCCGCCTGCTTCATTGCAAGGGGATCAGAGCCGAATTTATCAACAAGGCTCTTGAAGCGATGGGGCATAAAGGAGTCCGAAAGCTTGATAGCTCTCTCCACTTGATTTGCATTTGTTATCGGCATTATTCCCGCAACTATCGGAACATTTATCCCTGCTTCTCTTATTTTGTAGAGGAAATTATAAAGCAAATTATTGTCAAAAAACATCTGTGTTGTAAGAAAATCACAGCCGGCATCAACCTTTTCACGAAGATATTTTATATCCTCTCTCTGATCTTTGCTTTCGGGATGAATTTCGGGATAGCAAGCGCCGCCGATGCAGAAATCCGCTCCGCTCTCCTTAAGCTCTCTTACAAGCTCCGAAGCATGACGGTAAGCCCATCCGCTTCTGTCGCTTGCCTCAAGCTCGGGGGTAAGATCGCCGCGAAGAGCCATAACGTTTTCCACACCCGCCGCCTTTATCTCCTCGATCTTTTTCTTAACAGTCTCTCTCGTGGAAGAAACGCAGGTCAGATGAGCAAGGGTCGGAACACCGTAATTCTCCTTTATATCCCTCGCAATATCAAGGGTATATTCGCTCGTTCCGCCGCCTGCGCCGTATGTAACGCTCATAAATGAGGGGCGAAGCTTTGCTATCTCCTCGGTTGCGCTCTTAACGCTCTCAAATGCGGTATCCGTCTTTGGCGGAAAGACCTCAAATGAAAGGCTTATCTTACCGCTATTCAAAATATTGGTTAATTTCATTTTTTAGCTTTTCCTTTACTCTTGCCGTGCTTTTTCGCTCCGCTTTTTTTAGTCGAAAAACCGAAATAGCCAAGCTTTTTGCCAAGAGAAAAATATTCTCCGTGGGCAAATGCCGCAAGCTGTGCCCTTTCAAGGCAGAGCTTTCCGTCTTTATCAAGCAGGTTCTCGTCAACATTTACCGCAACTATATCCGCAAGAAACATATCGTGGCTCTCCATTGAAATAATGTCCGTCACCTTACATTCGATAGAGAGCGGACTCTCTCCAATGCTTGGGCAGGAGACAACGCTTGATTCTTCTCTTGTCAGCTTGCATTTTTCAAATTTATCGACCTTTTTTCCTGTATATATTCCGCAATAATCGGTGCTTCTCACAAGTTCTTCGGTTGTGAGATTCAGCACAAATTCTCCGCTTTCCTTGATTATGTGATGAGAATGTCTGCTTGGGCGCACCGAAATATAGGTCTTTGGCGGCTTTGTATTGATGATTCCGGTCCAAGCCACCGTAATTATGTTCGTTTCTCCCGTTTCTGCGTTTCCGCAGCTTACCATAACGGGGGGCAGAGGTGCAAGGAGCGCACCGCCCTTCCAGTTAACCTTCGCCATATTATTTTTCGTATTTTGCAGTATTCTTCATAAGACGAAGTGCAATATCAGAGCATTTTTCCATCTCCTCGACCACTGCAAATTCACTTCTTGAATGGAAATCATAGCCACCCGTACAGAGATTTGGGCAAGGAAGTCCCATAAAGGAAAGTCTTGCGCCGTCTGTACCTCCTCTTATGGGAGAGCTGAACGGCTCTACACCCTCTTCTCTCATTGCCGCCTCTGCACGCTCAAGGACATAAGGATATTTTTCGATGACCTCTCTCATATTGAAATAGGAATCCTTGATCGTGACAACGCATGAGCCTTCACCGTATTTGGCATTTATCTTCTCGGCAGCCTCAAGCACAGTCTTTTTCTTCTCTTCAAACTTTTTCATATCGTGGTCACGGATGATATAGTCAAGCCCTGCTTCTTCGATACTTCCGCTCATATCGCAAAGATGATAAAAGCCCTCATATTCCTTTGTTTTTTCGGGGACTTCCTCTACCGGAAGAAGCGAAGCATATTCAAGTGCCATAAGGGACGCATTTTTCATTTTTTCAAAGGCACTTCCGGGATGAACCGAAAAGCCCTTTATCTTTACAAATGCGCTTGCCGCATTGAAATTTTCATATTCGATACCGCCAAGCTCGCCGCCATCAAGGGTATAACCGTAATCTGCGCCCAGCTTTTTGAGATCCACAAGATCTGCGCCTCTGCCTATCTCCTCATCGGGTGTAAAGCAGATCTTTATATCTCCATGCGCATCTCCGCTCTCTATCAGTCTTTCGAGAGCGTTCATTATCTCTGCGATGCCAGCCTTATCGTCAGCACCAAGGAGAGTTTTTCCGTCTGTTACAATAAGATGCTTGCCGATAAACCTGTCTCCGGGAGCTGCTCTTACGATATTTTCCTCTTCACTCAGAAAAATATCGCCGCCCTTATATTCGATTATTCTCGCATTTATCGGACTGTCCGCAACCGCATCCGAGGTATCCATATGGGCAATGAAAGCCACAGCAGGATGATTTTTACCACAATTTGATTCAAGCGAGCCATAAACATAGCCATGCTCATCCATCTCGGCGCAAAGACCCAAAGCACAAAGCTCCTCTGCGAGAAGCTTGCCAAGTTTAAGCTGCTTTTCCGTGCTGGGGCAGCATTCATTCTCCTCACAGGACATTGTAGGATAAGAAACATATCTTAAAAATCTTTCGATCAGCATTTCTATACCTCTTTATTCTTCAAAAAATATTTTATAGTCTCCGCTTTGAATTATATCAATAAAATCAATAATATTCTCTAACTTTTCCTTTGTCTTGATGCCCGCAAGCTTTTTCTGGGCATATGCAGAATGATTATCGCTGCCGGCAAAGATGGAAAGCCCATAATTTTTTGCATATTCCTTTGCCATTTTGTTCTCAAAATCGGTTCTGTTTGCATTTATGGTCTCAACCGCATCGACCTTTCTCGGCATCAGCTTTATTCCGCCCTTGATATAATCCGCTTCTCTGAAGGGATGAGCATGAACCACAAGACCGCCTGCATCGCGGACATAATCCAAATATTCCCAATATGGCATATCCATTATCTGCTCATTTTCGAGAAGCCATTTGGGCGAGAGACCATAGGTGAGAAAATCCGTGCCGCCATAGGATGCCTCCCAGCCGAAGAACACGTCAAGACCGATCTTTTTACCCTCACGGAGAGCATTTACATATCCTTCGCAGAATTTTTCTATCTTCACCTTCCATGTAAGTCCCTCACGGGGAACGGTGGTATTTCCGTTTAAAAAATGGTCTGTAACGATTATTCCCGCATATCCCATCTCAGCATAAAATTCAACCTGCTCTGCGGCACTTGCGCGTCCGCAGGCGCTTGCCTCGGATGTGTGAAGATGCGTTTCATATTTATAATACTTCATCTATAACCTCAGTTATCCCTCTATGAGCTTTATGATCTCACAGGGGTTATTTACAAAAACATTTGCGCCATAGGGCAAAAGCTCCTCTTTTTTTCTGAAGCCCCAAAGAACGCTGATACATGGAAGTTCT
>CAYPKQ010000107.1:0-9006 GCA_964411355.1 uncultured Lachnospiraceae bacterium | reverse complement strand
TGCCTCAAGATTTCCTGTATGACCAACCATGTCACCGTTGGGGAAATTAACGCGAAGATACTTATATTTTCCACTTTCAAGGCACTCTATGAGCTTATCTGTGATCTCTGCGCACTTCATCCAAGGTCTCTGCTCAAAGGGAACAACATCAGAAGGAATCTCTATATAAGTCTCAAGCTCCTCGGAGAATTTTCCGCTCTTATTTCCGTTCCAGAAATAGGTAACGTGACCGTATTTCTGTGTTTCGGAGATAGCAAGCTGTGAAACTCCCGTATTTACAAGGAATTCTCCCATAGTATTTGTAATCTCGGGGGGAGAAACAAGATACTTGTGAGGAATATGAAGGTCGCCGTCATATTCAAGCATACCTGCATAAACCACCTTGGGGAAGCGAACTCTGTCAAACTTGTCAAAGCTCTCGTCCTCGAAAGCCTTGGAAATCTCAATGGAACGGTCGCCGCGGAAATTATAGAAAATAACGCTGTCGCCATCCTCAATGGTGCCAACGGGCTTGCCATCCTCAGCAATAACAAAAGGAGGAAGATCCTGGTCGATAACGTGAAGCTCGTCGCGATATGTCTGAACCGCCTTTGCAGCGCAGCAGAACTGCCTGCCTTCACCTAAAACGTGAGTCTGCCAACCGCGCTCAACCATACTCCAGTCTGCTTCGTATCTATCCATTGTGATCTTCATTCTGCCGCCGCCGCTTGCGATCTTTATATCGAAATCGGGTGCACGAAGCTCGGAAATAAATGCTTCAAAAGGCTCAATATAATCAAGTGCACTTGTCTCACCAACATCACGTCCGTCAATAAGGATATGAATACGAACCTTTCTTACATTCTCCTTTTTTGCCTGAGAAAGCATAGCCTTAAGATGGTCGATATGAGAATGAACGTTTCCATCCGAGAAAAGACCTATGAAATGAAGTGTTGAAGCATTTGACTTTACGTTTGCTACAAGCTCCTTCCATGTTTCGGAAGCGAACATTTTACCGCTTTCGATCGACTGAGAAACGAGCTTTGCGCCCTGGGCAAACACCTGACCTGCGCCGAGAGCATTATGACCTACCTCACTATTTCCCATGTCATCATCCGAGGGGAGACCTACGGCAGTACCGTGAGCCTTGAGCGTAACCATAGGATAATTTGCCATGAGAGAATCAAGGGTAGGAGTATAAGCTGCTGCAACAGCATTTGAAATTGTGTTTGGTGCAATGCCGACACCGTCCATAACGATGGTCAGCACAGGACCTTCAATGCCGCCAAAACGTGCATTCTTTTCGAGTTTGTTCATTTTATAATTCCTCCAAATAATAATCTACCTATATATTTTACCACACATTTGATAATAATCAAGTGTTTTTTTGAAATATGGCAAAAATTTAACATATTTTTCGTGCAAAGGGGCGGTTCACTTTTTAATAATTGTACCTGTATTTGGAAGGCGAAACGCCCATAACCCTTTTAAATTCGACGGAAAAATATTTATAATCGTTATATCCCGACATTTTTGCGACCTCACCAAGAGAATAATATCCCGAAGAGATCAGCCCCACAGCATTTTGAATTTTCAGATCAACTATAAATTTTTGCGGCGAAACTCCATATTCAGCTTTAAAAAGCTTTCTGAAATAGACCTCGCTCATAAACGATTTTTTAGCTATTTCTCCAATGGAAAGATTGGGATTCTTATAATTTTTCATAATATATTCAACCGAGGGTTGTATTTTCGTTTTTTCATATTTTTCATTGTAATTCTGAGCATAACACAAAGCAAAAATCTCATTTAAGATCGCAGAGCAGATATATTTATATCCGGGAGCTTTTTCTTCCCAACAAAAAAAGATTTTTCTGAAAAGCTGATGAAATTTTTCAGGCTTGCTTGCATAGAAATATTCAATATTTTTCGTATTGTAATTTGTGGAATCAAAATGAATAACAATAAGCTCGTCATGGCTTGACTCCCTATGATAGCTGAGCCTTGCGGGGATATAAGCAACAGAATTATCAAGCAAATAATATTCTTCACCATCTGCCTTTATCTTTGCATCAGACCTGATTCTGAATGACAAAGCATTGAAATTTCTTCCAAAATTATTGCAACTGCTGTTTTCATATTTCAGCTCAAGAACATCCAAAATATTGAACATTATAATTTCATTTTCATAGAACATAAATACATTCCTCCCCATCGAATAAATTATAACACAACTGTTTCGAAAAATCAACCGTTTTTCAAAACAAGCCCGTAGCTCTTATGGAGCAACGGGCTTATAATATTACTCTATTTCGATATTTCCTACCGTATATTTTCCGTTTTCATAAATTTTTTTGTCAAGTGCCATAAGTATTGGTGTGCCGTCAACATCCCTAAGGGAAATTGCAACACTGTAAAGCCCCGCAGGGAGCTTTTTCTCAAAATAAAAGTTGATCTTGGTTGTACTTTGCTCTTTCCATGAGCTACTTGTACCGATTTTTATTGGCAAAAGTGCCCTTCCCTCTCCATTTTCTTCGGCGAGGCAAAGAGTAAGCTCATAATCACGGTAGGACGGTGCCCAGCCGAGATTCGTCATGCTTATACTGCCGCCGTTTTCATCAAGCTCAAGAGCTTCGGGAGCAAACCAATATCCGAGACGGTTTGCGCAGTATTCAGCAAAATATCTGTTCTTTTTCATAAATCTGCCCGGATAATCGTGAAATCCCGCAAAGGTCGCTTTTGTGCGCTTCAGAGCCTCCATTGCTGTATATCCGTCCTTCCAAACATCCTCACGCATAAGCTCGCAATGGGCAAATTCAATGTTTACAGGTGCTTTATCGGAAAAGTGATCAAAAATTCGCGGGGAATTAAGAGCATTATAAAAAGGACTGTGCTCGGCATGTCCCGTAACACAAATAGAATCGTCCCTTATGCCAATACCGAGAGAAGTACAATATTCGATGAGACTTTCTGTGAGCGATTTATTATGGCGGAGCATATCGTCATTGATGAGAAGAAGCGTATTGGGAAAAGCTTTTACCGTCATATCGATATGGAGCTTCAAAGTCTTTTCATCATACAACTTACTTTCCGTATGCCCCTCTCCGTATTTTCCAAATGTACCGATGTCAAAGGATTCAATGCGGGGATCGCCGTCGTATTTCTCTCCAAGACGCATAAGTGCTTCTTCTACATAGCGGAGGAATATTTCATCGGAATAATCAGGCTCCCATGCCTTTTCTTCAAAGTTCTTCCCTTCGTCATATGGGTCAACGATATCATAATAAAAGCCCTTTGCGCCCTCATCACGAATATAATCCGGCGTGGCACGCTGATTATTTCCCCATCTGCTTACATTGGTCTGATATGCACACATTCTAAGAGAAAAACTGTAACCAAGGCTGCCGTATTTATCAATTATCTCATCAAGATATGAAAAATCATAAACGCCCTTCCTTGGGTTTATATCAACCATATCAAAGCGCAAATAGAGCTGATTCAGCCCCGGAAAAGCTGCAAAATCGCCAATAAGCTCCTTATCATCTCTGTATCTCGGACGGCTGTAGCCGCAGTCGATATAATGCCAATACCAACCCTTATGAGGATTTTTTAAAACTGTTTTTTCATCCCTCATAGGATATAGATCAAATTTTCTCACAAAAAGCACCTCTCTATCGTGTTTTATTATAACACAACAGAGAGGTTTTGTCAATCACTATATAGTTGAATTATACCCGAGGCAACGTATTTTCCATTCCCAGAGCCGCATATTTTGAGCCTGCAAGATTATGATATTTCAGCTCCTTTACGGCTGTGATATTTTTGAGTTCTGATAAAAATTCGTAAATTTTCGGTAGCTCTCCATCATTATATCCGGGTACTACCGGAATCCTTATCTCGGTTTTTGTGCCAACGGAATCAAGATATTGGAGATTGTCGAGAATGACAGCATTATCAACTCCCGTGCATCTCTTATGTACTTCGCTGTCTATCGCCTTAACATCATAAAGGAAAACATCCGCATAGGGTAAGACCTTTTCGATGGACGACCTTGGAACACAGCCGCAGGTATCAACTGCCGTATGTATCCCCTGCCCCTTTAAAGCTTTAAGAAGCTCGGTGCAAAAATCCGCTTGGAGCAGACATTCACCGCCCGAAAGCGTAACTCCTCCACCCGAATTTTTATAGAAATCAATATCTGCAAGCAGCTCCGGCATAAGGTCATCCACAGTAACATCACGCCCGTAATGCTTAAGTGCGCCGCCAAGGCAAGGAGTCTCGCAAAGACAAGCATCCTTCCCTTCGCACCCATTGCATTTTTCCCTATCAAATATGTGCCCCATCTCCGAAATAGAATGAGCCGCGCAAACAGATGCACATTCACCGTAGCCGATGCATTTGTGAGCATAATATGCAAGCTGCTTGGGCCTTGTCAGTCCTTCCGGATTGTGACACCAAATACATTTAAGCGGACAGCCCTTAAAAAACACCGTGGTTCTTATTCCGTCTCCGTCATGAACCGCAAAATGCTTTGTATCAAATATTCTTCCTTTCACAATTCTCCTCATATAAACTGTAATTTATCGGTGAGAGCCTCATCCGTCTCGGACACGGCAAAAGCCTGCCGAGCCACCTTCTCCCAAAGGAGAAGGCTAATAGTTTTTCATCTGTGCTTTACCATGAAAAAACGAAGAGGTGCAAGTGTTTTTTTGAATTTCACCGCTACTTATAGGTGAGCAGTTCCTTAGCCTTCTCCTTTGGGAGAAGGTGGCTCGGCAGGCTTTTGCCGTGTCCGAGACGGATGAGGCTCTCTTCGACAAATTATTGTTTATCAACCCAACAATAATTTATATTATATCAAATTTATTGAACTAAATCAAACTCCGAGTGCCCTTTTATTATCCGCAAAAAGCTCATCATAATCAAGCTTATTGCCTTTAATATTGAGAACATCTTCGATAATCTTTACAACCTGCTCCGTCAGTAGCTTTGTTCCGTCCTTTGTGTAAAGATGAGTAAGGTCGCTATAATAGCTTTTTGGCATATCCTTTGTTATAGCATAAAGATCGTTGATATATCCTCCATGCTTCTTGACGACCGCAGTAGCCACGGCATTATATGCCTCCGTATCTTTGTTGTATCTTTTAAGCTCCCCAAAAAGTTCTTCCTGCACGGGCGTGGAGGTTGCAAAAATGAGCTTTGCATGAGGAAACATTATCTTAAGTATTGTACATATTCGGTCAATATTCTCCTCATACATATCAATTGAGGTATGAGGCTTTCCATCAAGCATAATAAGGTCATCCCAAAGTCCTGCGTTGAAATGCACAAGATCAATATCATTGCCAAGAGACATGGATTGCCTCCACATAGTAAGCGACCTGATTATATATCCCGAAAAACGGCAATTTTCTGAAGGATAGCATACCTCCGCCACGCCCTCAAAAGCCATTTTCACATATTAATCATATCCTTCTCTTATGGAATCTCCAATTAAAAGTATCTTTTTCATTTCAATGCCCCTTTCCCAAATAAATAGGGCCTTCTTCCGCCTACCGCTCTCTTTATAAGCACGGTAAAGCCTGCATTTTCATCAGTTGAAATATCAGCACCGTAGCTTGCAGTTGTTATAGCAAGAATATCCATGCATTCCCCGAAAAATCCGCAGCTTGCCGGAATTCTCATGGGCAGCTCAAGCATTCCCTTTATCTCCATACTTACGGTATCTATCTCATAAACACATCCACCGCCCCAGGAAGCAGCAAGAATAACTCCGCTTTGGTCAATTGTAAAGCCGTCAACACCCTTGACATGAACTTCTCTGCCCGTAAAGGATATTTCACCATTTTCAGCATCAAAATCATATTCCTTTATGATCTTTGTGTCGCTGTCGGTATGGTAAAACTTCTTTTCATCCATCGACCATTCAAGTCCGTTTGAAAGGATAAGTCCGTCAAGCAGAATTTTGACATTTCCATCCTTATCGATACTGTAAAGCTTGCCGTCGATCTCATCCGAAACGCCCACGCGTTTTCTGCTTTGTGTTCCAACATAAAGCCTTCCGTCGGGTCCGACCTTCATATCGTTTGCATATTTTATATCATATTTTTCCCTATCGTAGAGAGGCTCGACAGTGTTATCGTCATTCAGATAGAAAACTCCGTCATGTCTTGAACAGATAAGCCTTCCTTCTGCACTGAAGGCATATGCTGCACAACCAACCTCAAGGGTTCTTACCCTCAATTCTTCACTTTCGGGGTCATATGTGCAAAGCTCGCCACCCATGCCGTTTGTGAAATAGAGAAGTCCGTTTTTTTCGTTATATATGGGGCTCTCACCGATAATGCATCTTTTTTCTGTTAAGATTTTCATATAATATTCTCCGCACGGAGGATATAAGCTTCCTGCTCGCTCTTTGCCATATTGTTCCAGAGAGTATTCCAGCCGCAAACACGCACTTGAAGATTCTTATATTTTTCGGGGTTCTTCTGGGCGTCACGGAGAACATCTGCGTTCATTATGTTGAAATGGATCGCAAAACCGCCGCCGTTCATATAGGTATCGAGAATACCGTTGAGGACTGCAAGCCCCTCGTCTCCTTCCACCACCGATGGATGAAGCATTGCGTCAACGCAGAAGTCGCTTGTGAAATTCGAGGGGTCAACGGCAAGAGCGCTTCTTATAAGGGCTGTAATACCGTTTTTATCCATTCCCGGAACGGGAGAAGCGTTCTTTGAAAGCTCTGCCTTTGCTTTTCTTCCGTCGGGGGTAGCGCCCGTATTTTCGCCCTGGATTATAAACTGTCTTGCGGAATGTGCAAGTGTTCAGTAAGTGCCGCCCTTCTTGTTTGGACGCAGATTAACTATGCCGCAAATAAATCCTGCAAGACCCGCTGCGGTTCTGTCGGCATCCTCATTTCCGTTTCCGTATTTTTCGGTCAGAGAACGAGCCTTCATCATCAGCTTTTCGTGTCCTTCAAAATCCGCTTTCAGCGCGTCTCTAAGCTCTTCAAGAGTTATTTCCCTATTATCATATACAAGCTTTTTGATCGCCATCAGCGAATCCACTGCGCTTGCAAAGCTGCAAACAAGGAATCCACTTCCATTTCTGATTCCCTCATAATACGCATCCTTTCCCTTTTCGAGGGCTTCCTCAAAGGTTGCCGTCATCATGTTCGCAGGATTGCAAACGGTAAGATAGGGGTCGTATGCATCTTCAAGCTCAATAGCTCTATCGGTAAAATATCTGACGAGACGCAGATACTCCGCATAAAAATCTTCATATGTTTTGAGTGCGGAAAGGGGTTTTACATCCTCAAAAAGCGCTGTTCCCTTAAGCTCGTCCTTGCCGCCGTTCAAAATAAGAAGCAAAGGCTTAACCATGTTCAGATGAGTACATCCCGAGCCGTTTCCGCCTTTAAGCTTCACCTCATAACAGCCCGTGATATTGCAGTCAAGTGCCTGCTCATATGTGGCGCCGCATCTCATAAGTGATCTGACCATTCCGTCCTCGCAGATAAAGACAAAAATGCCGTTCCTGCGCCTTACGATATCAAGAACTTTATTTCTGAAATCCATGGGCGTGCTTCTGTCCAGCTTAAGCTGCATTTTGGGGTTATAAATGTCAAGCTCGTCATAAACATCTACAATAAGATGAGATGCATCGTTTATTTTCGTAGTTCCATCGGGAAGTCTGCCGCCAAGATAGAAGGGCTGTCCCCAATAATTGCCAATGGCAGAAAACTGCATAAGAAAATGAGCAATAAATGTACCTATCTGCTCTCTCGTATATCTTCCGCTCTCTATATCCTTAACCATATAAGGATAGAGCGATGCGTCAAGACCCTCACCCAGAGTACGAACCTGGTAGCCGTCAACAGATTCGCTGAGCATGAAATAAAGATAGATCATCTGAAGCACATCGTAGCTTGTTTCGGGAGCACCGTGAATAAGCCTGTTAAGACAAGCAGAAATTTCAGCAGTCTTTTCGCCGCCGTGGGTAAGAGAATAATCATAAAATCTCTTAAGCAGATCGATTATCGCACGATAGGTAATTATCACTCCGTCAAACACAGCCTCGGTTTCTGCATCAAGAGTGCCTGCAGCTCTGTGTTTTTCCTTATAGTCCTCGGCACGCTTCAATATTCCGGGAAAACCAAGCTCAAAAAGCTTACTCCAATCGGGAGTGGTGTGGTCAAAATCAGGCCACATGGTGATAAGACCGGTGCCCCAATATTTATTTCTCATTTCGAGTATTCTTTTCATCTCCACATTTTGCTCTATTTCACTTCGCCACTTGCGTACAGTGGTTTCTGCAAGAAGGCGATTCCATGCGTAAAAGCCCACAAAATAATCGTGCGGGTTTACATCTATCATGGTGTTTTCAAGAACAAGCGCAAATTCCTTTGCCTTTACGATATGGTGATGAACACCCTCGTTTTGCTTTGAAAAATCACGAAGAAGCTCCTTGATATCCTCATTTTTCATACCCGTGGAGCTGTCGTAATCATAGCCGTTATATGCAAAACGGTTATTTGAATCAAAGCTTCCGTCAAGTGGATGATATTTTCCCTCAATATGCTTTTTGTCTGCCTCGGTTATGTACTTCATAATGTTGCCTCCTTATATCTCGCTTTAAATGAAACCGTAAACAGTAATTTGTCGAACAGTAGGTGTGTAAATTTCACTGTAATGAGGATGATCGTAAGCCTTCCCTTGCAGGGAAGGGGGACCGCTTGCGGTGGATGAGTAGTTACCATTTGAACATATTTTAAATGATAAAATATGCTTTGTTTAGTCACTGAAAGTTACTATTTATTACGTCATCCTTCTACAGATTATGGCTGGAAGCGGTATCTACTCATCCGTCGGCTTTGCCGCCACCGAGCTCGGCTTGCCGAGGTGATCCCTGCAAGGGAAGGCTCACATACATCCTCATTACAGTGAAATTTACACGCCTACAGTTCTACAAATTACTGTTTATCTTACAAACGCAGTATACTCCATTTAATATCGAATGTCAATGAAT
>CAYPKQ010000106.1:0-9110 GCA_964411355.1 uncultured Lachnospiraceae bacterium | reverse complement strand
AAAACGGAAAAGGCACGCATTACGGAAAATGAATATTCCGATGCTTTTCTATCCCGCGAGATAAGAAGCAGAATAGTTGCCATTGAGCGATTTGCCAAGCTCTGCATAAAAAAGTCAACTGATGAAAAGGATTCTGTTTCGGCAATGAAATTCCCTTTTGGGAAAACTCGAAAAGGACAAAAAGAGCTTATCGAGGAATGTTACAGAGCCATTCATGACGGTTCAAGGCTTTTTGTTCAGGCTCCAACGGGAATAGGCAAGACTATATCGGTGCTTTACCCTGCGGTCAAAGCACTCGGAGGCGGTCTTTGCGACAAGATATTTTATCTGACAGCCAAAGCCAGTACAAGACGAGAGGCATTTTCTGCTGTTAAAAAAATGTTTGAGGCGGGGGCTTCCTTGCGTGTTATGATCCTCGACCCAAAGGAGCAAATGTGTGCAAATAGTGCCGCCAGGCTTTCGGGAATGAGGATAAGCAGCTTTTGCTCAGGCGAGAAATGTGAGCTTTCCAAGCACTATTATGCTGCAAGTGAAGATGCACTCTACGAGCTTCTCACAACCGCAAACGGATATACCCCTCATCTCATCTCGGAAGTTGCAAAAAAATACGGCATTTGCCCATATGAGCTTTCCCTTGATCTTAGTGAGCATTGCGACATAATTATTTGCGATTATAATTACGTTTTCTCCCCCTCGGTAAAGCTTCAAAGATATTTTGGGGAGCATTCGGATAAAAAATGCGAAAATTACGTATTTTTGACGGATGAAGCTCACAATCTTGCAGACAGGGCAAGAGAAATGTACTCTGCAGAGCTCTCCCTCTCAACCCTTGAGCGGTACTGCTCCGAGCTTCCCATCGGTGAAAATACGCTCATCTCCTATTTTGAGGAGATAATGCGTATCTTCAAAGGCTTAAAGAAGCTATGCGCCGATAACCTTACAAAGGACGAAAACGGAAATGATATGGGGTTTTATTTCAGCATAAATCCAATATCAAAGCTGACCGAAGCACTAAACAAATTCTTATCCCAAATAGATGTCTATTCAAAAAAGCATCAGGATGCTCCCATCTCCGAGCTTCTATTTGACCTTATATCCGAAATAAAAGCCTTCCGCATGATCCTCGATTATTATGACGAGCATTTCAGAACCTACGTTCTCGTTGCGGAAGAAGATATAACAGTTAAAGCATATTGCATTGACCCATCGGGTGTTCTTGATGAATGTATGAACTCCGCCTGCGCCTGCGTGCTGTTTTCCGCCACCCTGACCCCAATAAATTACTTTATTGACGTTCTCGGAGGTGCAGAAAAGGCAGCCTCTCTTGCTCTTCCCTCTCCTTTCCCCGGGGAAAATCTTTGTCTTTGCACACTGCCGATAAGCACGAGGTATGATGACAGGGCGGATAGCTACGGCAAGATCGCAAAGGCAATTGCCGCATCTATCCTTCCGCACAAAGGCAATTATATCGTATATTTCCCTTCATACAGCTATATGGAAAACGTGGCAAAGCGTTTTTCTGCCGCATTTCCTGCCGTTATGCTGAATGTTCAGAGGAGAGGCATGACCCATGCCGAAAAAGAGCGTTTTCTTGACTTTTTTAGGGATGACGAGGACAATATGCGAGTTGGCTTCTGTGTTCTCGGGGGCAGCTTTTCCGAGGGGGTCGATCTGCCCGGCAGGCGTCTTGTTGGAAGTATGATCGTGGGTGTCGGTCTGCCCCAGCTTTCGAATGAACTGAATATCATCCGAGATTTTTATGAGCTGAAATACGAACAGGGTTATGACTATGCCTATACCTTCCCGGGCATGAACAAGGTGCTTCAGGCATCGGGAAGAGTTATTAGGCGCGAGGATGACAGAGGTATCGTCGTCCTCATCGACGACAGATACGAAACGCCCCGGTATAAATGCCTCTTTCCCGAGCATTGGGAAAACATCAAAAATGCAAGTTCTGTTTCTGAGCTTGCAAAAATCATCGATGCTTTTTGGAAAAATACGAATAATATGTAAACAAAATGATGTTATTAAGTTAAAAATGTTCATATTATGTTGTATTTTTTTTGAATATGTATATAATATATCTGTTAATCAACTTTGAGCTTGCATTTTTGAAGGTTCAAAAATTTATTTTGATACAGATTTTTAACAAGGAGGAAGAAACATGGACAGAGTAGTTCTGAAATCCATCTTCACATCGCCCGCCGATTACAAAGGCAAGGAAATAACAGTTGCGGGTTGGGCAAGAAATATCCGCACAAGTAACGCATTTGGGTTCATAATGCTTAATGACGGCAGCTACTTTACTAATCTGCAGGTCGTTATAGAAAGCTCAAAAATTGATAATTATAAGGAGATCGCATCTCAGAATATCGGTGCTTCTCTTATTGTTAAGGGAACTCTGGTCATGACCCCCGATGCTCCCCAGCCCTTTGAGCTTCATGCAAGCACAGTTGAGGTCGAGGGTAAGTCAACTCCCGATTATCCTATTCAAAATAAGAGACATACACCCGAATATCTCCGTACTATCGCTCATCTCCGTCCGAGAGCTAACACATATTATGCTGTTTTCCGCGTTCGCTCTGTTGCAGCTTACGCAATTCATAAATTCTTCCAAGACAGAGGCTTTGTTTATGCTCAAACGCCCCTGATCACCGGCTCCGACTGCGAGGGCGCAGGTGAGATGTTCAGAGTAACAACTCTTGATCCAAAGAATCCCCCTCTCACAGAGGATGGCGAGGTGGATTTCTCCAAGGATTTCTTCGGCAAAAAGGCTAGTCTCACAGTTTCGGGACAGCTTAATGCAGAGTGCATGGCTTTGGCTTACGGCAGCATATATACATTCGGTCCCACATTCCGTGCCGAGGTTTCCTATACACAGAGACACGCAGCAGAATTCTGGATGGTTGAGCCCGAGATCGCCTTTGCCGATCTTGAGGACGATATGAAGCTTGCAGAGGACATGGTAAAATACGTTCTTCGTTATGTTATGGAGCAGTGCCCCCGTGAGCTTGAATTTTTCAATCAGAGAATAGATAAAACCGTTCTTCAGAGACTTACAGACCTCGTTAACAGCGATTTCGGCAGAGTCACCTATACAGAAGCTGTCAAGCTCCTTAAGGAAAGCGGACATAAATTTGAATATCCTGTTGAATGGGGTATAGACCTTCAGACAGAACATGAAAGATATCTCACAGAGCAAATCTTCAAGAAGCCCGTTTTCGTTACCGATTATCCCCGTGAGATCAAGGCCTTCTATATGCGCCGCAACGACGATGGAAAAACCGTTGCCGCAATGGATATGCTCGTTCCCGGTGTCGGTGAGCTTATAGGCGGTTCACAGCGTGAGGAAAGAATGGATATGCTCCTTGATGCACTCAAAACCTTCGGTCTTGACGAAAAGGACTATTGGTGGTATCTTGAGCTTCGTAAATACGGCGGAACAAAGCACGCAGGCTTCGGTCTCGGCTTTGAGAGACTTATTATGTACATCACGGGCATCACAAATATAAGAGATGTTGAGCTCTTCCCCAGAACGACCGGAAATGCAGATTTCTAATTTTACTTGTTGAGGTTTTACTAAATGAAATATACTGATCTTTCATGCGCAGAGCTTGAAAAGCTCAGCGCAAAGCTCCGTAAACAATACGATAAATATAAGAGTCTCGGTCTTTCTCTCGACCTTTCGAGAGGTAAGCCGGGCAAGAAACAGCTGGATATGCTTGAAGGCATGCTCGATGTTATCGCAACGGGCGAGGACTGCAGATCCGAAGCTGGCTTCGACTGCCGTAACTACGGTATTCTTGACGGAATTCCCGAAGCAAAGAGACTTTTTGCCGAGCTTTTCGATGTACCGGATGAAAACATCGTGGTTTGCGGAAACTCCAGCCTTAATCTCATGTACGATGCTGTTGCAAGAGCGATGCTCTATGGTGTTTACGGCAGCGAGAAGCCTTGGTGCAAGCTGGATAAGGTTAAATTCATCTGCCCTGCCCCCGGCTATGACCGTCATTTTTCCATTTGCGAATCGCTCGGCATCGAGATGATCACAGTCGACATGACTCCCACAGGACCGGATATGGATGCAGTTGAAAAAATCGTTTCCTCAGACCCAACGGTCAAGGGAATCTGGTGCTGTCCCAAATATTCAAATCCCGAAGGAATCACATATTCCGACGAGACGGTTCGCCGCCTTGCCGCTATGAAATGTGCTGCAAATGATTTCAGAATTTTCTGGGATAATGCATATATCGTTCACGATCTTTACCCCGATAAGCGCGACGAGCTTCTCAATATCTATTCCGAGGCTGAAAAGCACGGAAATGAAGACAGAATCTTCTTCTTTGCCTCCACCTCAAAGATATCCTTCCCCGGCTCGGGCGTTGCTATTTTCGGCTCAAGCCCCAACAATCTTAAGTTCATTAAACCTATAATGGGAGTTCAGACCATCGGCTTTGATAAGATAAATCAGATAAGACACGTTAAGTATTTTAAGAACGTTGACAATATCCGCGCTCACATGATGAAGCTTGCAGACCTTATCAGACCTAAATTCGATGCGGTTTTGGAAATTCTCGGTGAGGAGCTTGGCGATACGGGAATCGCTGAATGGACAAATCCTCTCGGCGGTTACTTCGTCAGCCTTAACACAATGGACGGATGCGCAAAGAGAACATACGAGCTTGCAAAAGAAGCGGGTGTGACCCTCACAACTGTTGGCGCAACCTTCCCTTACGGAAAAGACCCCAGAGACAGAAATATCAGAATCGCCCCCACCTTCCCCTCCGACGAAGAGCTTGTGGCAGCGATGGAGGTTCTCGTCTGCTGCGTTAAGCTTGCGGCAGTTGAAAAGCTTCTTAAATAATAATTCAAATTTAAAAGTCAGGATTTTCCATATGGAATATTCTGACTTTTGTTTTAGGTCGTTATTGAGAAACAGTAAAAAAAGAATAAAAATAGCCCTTATTCGTTATCAACTCATCAAAAGTACCCATTTCGGCAATCGAACCATTTTTCAAGGTAATAATTCCATCGTATTGTTTAAGCAGACCTTCATCAAGGGAGTGGGTAACAACGATACTCGTAACGTTTTTGAGACCAAGGATAGCACTTGAAACTTGATATGCAGTTTCGGCATCCAAGGCTGCGGTGGCTTCATCAACAAGAAGTACCTTTGACTTCTTGAGCAAGCTCCGAGCAATGGAAATACGCTGCTTTTCACCGCCGGATAATCCGCTGCCATTTTCACCGCAAAGATATTCCTCTCCACGATTTGCAATCAGCTTTGACAAGCCGGAAAGTTCGATGGCTCGATCAACTTCTGCTTTAGGGAACTCATGGAACATCGTAATATTGTCACGAATAGAGGCATTGAAAACAAAGACATTTTGTTGGATCATTGAAACGATGTCATACAACGATTCACTGTTGATGTCCTTTACTTCATGTTCGTCGTAACAGATTTGCCCAGAGTAACTCCCGCAGCTTGCCATGAGCAAATTCAGAAGCGTGGATTTTCCGCTACCGGATGCACCAACGATAGCATACTTTTTCCCTGCACCAAAGGTGGTATTGATGTTGTTAAGAATATCGCTGCCCGCTTCATAACCGAAAGACACATTTCTTATATCAATTCCACGCTTTAGCTGATTGGGTATGGGAGATCCTTCGTCACGAACATTATATTCCAAAGAATCAGCGAGCTTATCAATCAGCGCAATAGCTGCCTTTCTGGATGCCAGCTGTTCCGGCAATTCTCGAATTGGGTTAATCACATTAGCTGTCAAATCAATAAAAACGATTAGTATGCCCGGTGTGATTCCTCTGCCGGACAAAGCAAGAAACGCACCAACCAAAAATGTTCCGAGCTGCGCTGTTACACCTGCTACGCCCGCCAAACCACTAATGACTGTTACTAATTTCCGCTTGTTGCATTTTGCTTGCTCAACGGCGGTATTGCTTTTTGTGAATAATCGGGAGACTGCATCTTCCGATTTGAAACTTTTGATTACAGAAAAACCGGTCAAACTGTCTTTTAATGTAGCAATAAATTCGCTGTTTTTCTCCGATATTTTCTTCTCTACGCTTTCGATACGATTGCCCGTGACATAGGATACGCCGATGGGCAGCACGAAAAATAAGCAAGCGATAACTGTCATGATTGGGCTATATGCGATCATCATCACCATGGAACCAATCACCGTGATTCCATTCGCCAAAAGATTGAATTGCATATCTAAATAACCATTTTCAATGGTCGTGGCATCATTGGAAAACGCAGATATGTAATTTGAGGTATTTTCAACACTAAATGTCGAAATGCTCTTTTTGGTCAGCTTATGAAATGCGTAGTCCTTGTATTTCTTCATTGCTTTTTCCATGAAGCGTGGTTTAGAAAAATAACTCACTATTTTTAGCACGACGATAGATGCAACCACGCTAACAAGAAGCCAGGTCAGAACCGGTAATTCACGGGAACCGGGAACACCTGATACAGTGTCGATCATTTGCTGTAATACCCATGAAATCCAAAGGTTAATGGCAGCAGTTAGTAGTGTAGTTATCAGCGAAATCAGAAATGCTGTATAATTCTTCTTATAAAACTGAGCTATATATTTCTTGCGTTCAGTTTTTTGCTTATTGTTCATTTTTGACCATCCTCCACAAATCCAGCAATTCACTGTTCTCACAGTCGGCTATCACATAGTCAACGCCGATTATAGCGGTATCTCCCAAATCATCAAAAGCGGTTGCAGGTGTTTGGCAAGCAACGAATCGAATGCTTGTAGCATTATAGTTGGGGGAATCGTCAAAATGTAAAGCAATGGCTTTTGCTTGATAGAGACTATTAACTGCGTCCTCTTTTTGGTTTAGCGACAACAGTATATCCGCACGAACCGCCCAAAACATTGCTTCGCTCTTGTCCACATAACTTCGCTTTTCAGGATTCCGCAATCCGGGATAAAAAGCAAGTGCCCAATCCACAAGAGCCAATGCTTCTTGATAATTCTGGGTATTACAGTAGACATTGATATATCCCATCACGATTTGCATATGGGTTTCCGTTAAATCGAGCAGTGCCATTGATAAATATGACAATGCACCTTCCGGATCATCACAGGAAGATGCTAATGTTTGCCCAATAAGCGAATGGTTTAATCGGCAGGGATTGTTCTGTTTCAGAATTTCTAAACCTTTATGGTATTCGCCGAGTGTGAGATGAATATCTGCCATGTCATTGCGAATGGATATTTCGCTGATTTCCGGGTCGGTATTCTGCTCGATCAACATACACGCATGACGATATAGAGAAAGTGCCTTACTTGAGTATTCGGATTTCTTTTGACAAAACCCTCTTACACGATAAATCCGTGCGCTATAATAGACAACCTCAAAACAATTGGGATACCGTTTCAAAGATTTCTCAATATCTGTGTAAACATCGTCGTCGCTTCTGTCGTGACAATACTGTTTTAGTCTATCGATTACATTTTGCTTACCATTATTTCTAAATTCATACCCGATAAGCGCATCAATAGATACCTCAAACAAATCTGCCATTTCTGCAATCAGATTTAGCTCCGGCGTCGCTACACCACGCTCCCATTTTGAGATAGAAGCAAAGGTAACACCCAATGCTTCAGCTAATTGCTCCTGCGTCATAGAATGTTTTTTTCGTAGCTTGCTTATATTTGAAGAAAGCGATAACTTCATTTTTTGCACCTCCATTTTTCTTGCAGCTATATTATATCACGAATTTATAAATTAAAGAAGATATTACAGGTATAATTGGTTTATTTTTTTTTGAACCGCCGGTTTAGTTGCTGCTTTATTTATAAAATAAATAAGTAAAAAATAAAATTTTCAAAGTTAATATTGAGTTAATATATTTAGTGTATAATTTCCTTATGTGTGTTGTAAAGGAGTGATATTTTGAGCAAAAATAAAGTCAGTGCTTGCGGTGGCTGCGCTAAAAAAACATCTATCGGCGGTCAGGCTCTCATTGAAGGGATCATGATGCGAGGTCCCAAGCTTTCTGCGATGGCAGTGCGCGATCCAAACGGAGAGATAGTACTTGAAAAATGGGAAACAAAGGCAAAATTCAATGGAAAATTCTTTAAATTACCTTTTGTTCGCGGCATTTTTAATTTTATTGATTCTATGGCGAGCGGATATAAATGCCTTATGCGTTCAGCAGAAATTGCAGGTCTTGAAGAGGTTGAGGAAAAGAATGAGAACACCTCTGATGAGAAAAAAAGCGCAGGCATAAGCCAAGTGGGAATGAATATACTTATGGTATTCAGCGCAGTTCTTGGGATAGCACTTGCAGTTGGTCTTTTTATGATACTTCCCACATTCCTCTATGACCTTCTCGAAAAATTCGTTCCTTTTTTTGCGGACAAAAGCAGATATCTTCAGTCTCCCTTCGAGGGCGTTCTCAGAATAATTATTTTCCTTGTATATATGCTTCTTGTTTCACGGATGAAGGATATCAGAAGAACCTTCATGTATCACGGCGCTGAACATAAAACTATTTTCTGCTATGAGCACGAAAACGAGCTTACGATAGAAAACGTAAGAAAAGAAAGCCGTTATCACCCCAGATGCGGAACATCCTTTATGGTGCTGATGCTGATAGTTGGAATTATCGTCGGAATGTTTATTCCCACCAATTTGCCAACCCTTATTCGCTCTGCCATAAAGCTTCTGCTTTTGCCGGTCTCGGTTGGCATCGGATATGAGCTTATCAAGCTTGCCGGAAGGCATGATAATGTCTTTACAAGAGTTATTTCACGGCCCGGCATGTGGTTTCAGAGAATTACCACCGTTGAGCCGGATGATGATATGATCGAATGTGCTATTAAAGCTTTCGTTGAGGTTCTTCCCGAGGACGAAAAGGAAGCAAGCTGGTAAAACCGATTAAAATCGCAAAAAGGACGGCGAAATTCATGAAAGCCGTCCTTTTCTTTTGAAAAAATGTGAATAAAGCAAATTATTTTTGCCGAAACTGTTGACAAATCGAAAAAAATATGGTATCATATATAATGTTGTGAATATGCCCCATTAGCTCAGCCGGTAGAGCACTTGACTTTTAATCAAGGTGTCTGCGG
>CAYPKQ010000105.1:0-9300 GCA_964411355.1 uncultured Lachnospiraceae bacterium | reverse complement strand
ACATAACGCCATAAATTCACAATATATGAGCAATCAAGTGTAACGCCGTTTTGCACCGTACAAAACCAGAACCAGTTTCCGTTCGCTTCATGAAGCGGACGCCATATAACGGGAACTCCATTATCACCTAAAGCTTTTAAAAAACGCGCATTAGCATCAAGCTCTTTCTTCAGTGCTGTATTATATTCCGTTCCTTCGGTGATAAGATCGCTGAAGGCTTTTTCATATCCGCTCTTCGTATTATCATAGCCGAGAAGTCCTCGGCAACGGGCACTGCCCATGGTGTTTCGGGAGGGATTTTCCCAATGGGCACTTGCGGTAACGATACCACCGGCAGAACAGTATTCCACTATATCGCAGATCAAGGCACTCCATTGAATATCGTTCTTCATCATCAGATCAACGCCATAGCATGCAAGATCAATACCGATGATCCCCGGCTTCTGCCCCGTTGAGCTTTCAAAATTCGCTATACATTCGGAAATTACATTCGCATTGATGCTGTAATCCACCTCTTCACCGATGATGATTTTGCTCGGATCTTCGTAAACCTGCTCGATAACGGTCATGAGCTCTTCCTTTGTATAATATCCCTTCAGTCCCGTGTTTCCCACATAATTATTCTCTTCCGTAATGTTGTAATCCTTCAGAGTATGCAGATAATCGCTGGTAAAATAATCTACAGCCGCCCGAAGAGAATGATCGCTTCCCTTTATCTCGATATTTTCACCGTTCAGAATTATACTAAATTCATCAGATATAAAGCTCGTCCCATCAAGAATTATATATTTTTCCCCCTTTAGAGGCTCACTTGCTGTTTCCAAAGCAAGATCATATCCAAATCCGGAGCGAAGCTTCGGAGAAACCTCTTCTGTAGTATTCAAAAGACTGTTGTTGAAGATCTTATACTCTTTGATATTTACGCCTTTGACAGTCAGTTCTTCAATTTCATACTTGCCCGTATATTTATATCCGTCTCCCGCAGGTATCTTTACAGTCTTATTCTCCGGATCAAAAAAATTGTCCAAAAAGACATCCACGGCAACTTTCAAAGCCGATGGACTTCCTCCCGCCACCACTATCTTATTTCCTGCCTTCTTTATAACATAGTCGTCACAGCGCAGATCGCGATTTGCCTCAATTGATTCATTCCTGTTTGTGGTTCCGACAAGTATCTCCTTTGATGATGCCGAAGCACCTGAAAAATCAGTGGATATCTTTACACTTCTGAACGTCTTATATAGCGCAGAATGAAGGTCAAGAACTATTTTCTGCTCCTCTTCGGTACAGTTATCGCCCCGGATGACCTTATATTCTGCTATATCCTCCACATTTTTTATGACAACACTTTGTCTTCCGCTATCTGCTTTTTCACCGCAGGAGCCAAATGCTGCTAAAACAGCAAGTATAAGAAAAGAACAAACAAGTTTTTTCATCATTTTCCTCCAATTACCATATTTAAGTTAATTATATCATATTTAAAATACATAATCCATTGCATTTCAACCTCAATTTATGATATAATGTATTCAGTGAAACTGTGTTCTAACAAATTTATTGGAAAAGGAATTCTCAATAATGAACAAAAGCGATCAAAACATGGTGATTTATAATTTTTTCGGTTGCGAACTGAATGATATCATTCTCGTATCCAGCGGATACGAAAAATGCGCCCCGGATAAAATGGTTGGTCCTCGAAAATGGCTTGGAACTCTTATACATTATGTCGAATCCGGCAAAGGTTTTCTCGAAAAAAAGGGGCAGATATACGAACTCAAAAAAGGTGATGTTTTTGTGATAAACTTTGGCGAAACGGTAAAATACTATCCCGACAGAAACGACCCTTGG
Source organism: uncultured Lachnospiraceae bacterium (assembly GCA_964411355.1). Taxonomy (GTDB): domain Bacteria; phylum Bacillota; class Clostridia; order Oscillospirales; family CAG-272; genus SIG710. The sequence goes on along the minus strand of CAYPKQ010000105.1, from coordinate 7,452 downwards.
ATGTATCGCTGGATATGCTTCAGCGGTGCTCTTGTTACCGAGTTCTCAAATCTGCCTACAGTATTTAAATATGATGGAGACATTTTTCGGGAAATATGCGATATTTGCGCATCGGACAAAATCACCGCCAATAAAGGAATCCTCGTCTCTTCCGTCATTCTCAGATGGTATAGTGAGCTTTACCCGCAAATGAATAAAGACTCAAACTGTGCGCAGAACGTGAAAAAATATATCGATAATAATTATATGTACTCCGTAACCGTCTGCCAAATCGCAAAGCAAATGAATATGAGCCGTTCTTATATTTCAAAAATATTCAAGGCATATAGCGGCTTTTCAATCCATGAATATTTGACCTTCGTCAGAATGAACAAGGCAAAATACTACCTTGAGATAAATAAAAATGTTAGCGAAACGGCATATCTTTGCGGCTACAGTGAGCCCTCAAATTTCTCGAGAATGTTCAAAAAATTCTTCGGAGTATCTCCGCAGCGTTACAGAGAAGTATGATTCAATTGAAAAGACAGAGAGTTATATCAAAAAAGATATATCTGTATGCAAGAATAGACATTGCAAATTTCAAACGACTGTGTTAAAATATTAACATATTTTTTTGAAATGCAATGTCTATTTTGCATATCGGAGGTTATCATGGCAGAAACAAAAAGACTTATAGACAGTGTTGAAACGCTGGAAGAAGCAATTGTGCGCACAAGAGCGGCGCAAAACAAATTTGCTCACTATACTCAGGAGCAGGTTGACAAGATTTTTCTTGCGGCTGCAAGTGCGGCAGCGAAAGCGAGGATTCCCCTTGCAAAGCTGGCATATGAAGAAACGGGCATGGGCATAGTGGAGGACAAGGTCATAAAAAATCTCTATGCATCCGAATATATCTACAATGCTTATAGAGATACAAAGACCTGCGGAGTTATCGAAGAGGACAAGGCTGCGGGAATAAAAAAGATCGCAGAGCCTATCGGTCTCATTTCTGCCGTGATCCCCACAACAAACCCCACATCCACCGCAATTTTCAAAACTCTTTTAGCTCTGAAAACGAGAAACGGCATCATAATAAGCCCTCATCCGAGAGCGAAAAAGTCCACCATCGCCGCCGCAAAAACAGTTCTTGATGCAGCAGTGGCAGCAGGTGCTCCCGAGGGAATAATAGACTGGATAGACGTTCCCTCTCTTGAAATGACAAATACAATTATGAAGGAATCGGATATCATTCTTGCAACGGGTGGTCCCGGAATGGTAAAAGCCGCATATTCAAGCGGTAAGCCCGCTCTTGGCGTCGGTGCGGGAAATACTCCTGCAATCATCGACGAAAGTGCGGATATAACCCTTGCGGTAAACTCGGTCATCCATTCCAAAACCTTTGATAACGGCATGATCTGCGCATCCGAGCAATCTGTTATCGTTCTTGACAGCATTTATGATGCGGTAAAGGCTGAATTTGCCGCAAGAGGCTGTTATTTCCTTGATGAGGCGGAAACGGAAAAGGTAAGAAACACAATAATCATCAACGGTGCGCTCAATGCAAAGATAGTTGGTCAAAGACCCGTTACCATTGCCTCTCTTGCGGGCTTTAATGTGCCTGAGGGAACAAAGATCCTTATTGGAGAGGTCGAAAGCGTTGAGCTTTCCGAGGAATTTGCCCATGAAAAGCTCTCCCCCGTCCTTGCAATGTACCGCACAAAGGATATTGACGAGGCGATCGAAAAGGCTGAGAGACTCGTTGCCGACGGCGGTTACGGTCATACAAGCTCCATCTTCCTCAATGAGGTGACCGAGGGCGAAAAGCTGGAAAAATTCGCTTCGAGAATGAAAACCTGCAGAATTCTCGTGAATACTCCCGCTGCACAGGGCGGAATTGGCGATCTTTATAACTTCCGTCTCGCTCCTTCCCTCACACTCGGTTGCGGTTCTTGGGGCGGAAACAGCATTTCGGAAAACGTCGGTGTCAAGCATCTTTTAAATATCAAAACAGTTGCGGAAAGGAGAGAAAATATGCTTTGGTTCAGAGCTCCCGAAAAGGTTTATATCAAAAAAGGCTGTCTGACGGTCGCTCTTGACGAGCTTAAAACCGTTATGGGCAAAAAGAAGGCATTTATCGTGACCGACAGCTTCCTTTATGAAAACGGCTTTACAAAGCCCATCACAGATAAGCTTGAGCAGATGGGAATTGCTCATACTTGCTTCTTTGATGTTGCCCCCGACCCCACTCTCGCCTCCGCAAAAGCAGGCGCAGAGCAGATGAAGGCGTTTAATCCCGATGTTATAATCGCACTCGGCGGCGGATCTGCAATGGATGCTGCAAAGATAATGTGGGTTCTCTATGAGCACCCCGAGGCAGATTTCATGGACATGGCTATGCGCTTTATGGATATCAGAAAGAGAGTCTATACCTTTCCGAAAATGGGTGAAAAGGCGTATTTCATCGCCATTCCGACCTCTGCCGGAACCGGCAGTGAGGTAACTCCCTTTGCAGTTATCACAGATGAGAAAACAGGCATAAAATATCCTCTTGCCGACTATGAGCTTCTCCCGAATATGGCTATAATCGACACAGATTTCCATATGTCAGCCCCCCGAGGACTTACAGCAGCCTCCGGTATCGACGCTGTGACCCACGCCCTTGAAGCATATGCTTCCATGATGGCAACAGACTATACCGACGGTCTTGCTCTTAAATCTCTAAAAACAGTTTTTGAATATCTCCCAAGAGCATACGAAAACGGAAAAACCGATATTGAGGCGCGTGAAAAAATGGCTAATGCCGCAACAATGGCAGGCATGGCATTTGCAAATGCCTTTCTCGGAGTTTGCCACTCGATGGCGCACAAGCTGGGTGCCTTCCACCATCTGCCCCACGGTGTTGCAAACGCTCTTATGATAAACGAAGTCATTCGCTTCAATTCTGCGCACGTTCCCGCAAAAATGGGTACGTTCCCTCAGTATGATCATCCTCACACTATGGCTCGCTATGCGGAAATTGCAGACTATCTGGGTCTTGGCGGAAAGACAGACGAAAAGAAGGTTGAAAACCTCATAAAGGCTATAGATGAACTGAAGAAAAAGGTTGGAATCAAGTCAACCATCAAAGATTATGTACCCGATGAGGCTGATTTCCTTGCTCGACTTGACGAAATGACCGAGCAGGCGTTTGACGACCAGTGCACAGGTGCAAATCCCCGTTATCCTCTCATGAGCGAGATAAAGGAAATGTATCTGAACGCATATTACGGCAAGAGCTTTAAGGAAAAAGCACTTCCCGCACTTAAATAAGGAGGAATTTTTAAATGAAACTTGAAAATTTAACTCTTATAGCCGAAAGCCGCGGCAAAAAGCTCTACCGCGACGGCGACGCTTGTATAAAGGTATTTGACAAAGAATATTCAAAGGCAGATGTTCTCAATGAGGCACTGAATCAGGCTCGTGTGGAAGATACGGGACTTCGCATAAACAAAATAAGATCGGTAAGTATGATCGAAGGAAAATGGGCGATCATCTCCGACTTTATTGAGGGCAAAACTCTTGCAGAACTTATGCAGGAGAATCCCGAAAAGAAGGAAGAATATTTGGAGCTTTTTGTTGATCTTCAGCTTCATGTTCATTCAAAGACCGGTCATCGCCTCACAAAGCTCAAGGATAAAATGAGCGGCAAGATAGATATAAGCGATCTTGATCCCACCACAAAATACGAGCTTCACGCACGTCTTGAGGGCATGCCCAAGCATAAAAAGCTCTGTCATGGAGACTTTAACCCCTCAAATATCATAATTTCAAATGACGGTACACCTTATATTCTTGACTGGGCGCACGCAACCCAGGGAAATGCATCGGCAGATGCCGCAAGAACATATCTTCTTTTCTGGCTTCAGAACGATATTGAGGCCGCAAAGAGATATCTTGACCTTTTCAGCATAAAGAGCAATACGGCAAAGCAGTATATCCAGAAATGGATGCCCATCGTTGCCGCTTCGCAGTCTGTAAAGGGCAACGAGCACGAAAGACAGTTCCTGCTCTCCTGGGTAGATGTTGTGGATTACGAATAATACAAGCAAAAAGAACGAAGCTCATGCGAGCTTCGTTCTTTAAACAGTAATTTGTAGGTGCGTAAGGATAAGTGCTAGGTTAAGTTTTGGTCAAGCTTTTTCAAAAGCTTGTGGAAGCCGGTGTCATCGCCGGTCGCCACCGCAGTGGCGGCAAGCGCACAGGTGCTTGACCCTGCAACCTTTTGAAAAAGGTCGATCAAAACTTTCACTTACAGTGCTCGCAACAACCGTTCGACAAATTACTGTTTGCAGTTAAATTCTATGCTAAAAAAGATAGGGGCTGACGAATCAGCCCCTTGTTTTTTATTTAAGTGCGTCAAACATAGCCTTGACTTCTGCCTGACCTATGCAAAGGTCTGTCTGCATAAGCTCGTCGCCCCGTCCCATTGCTGGAATGCCCCACTTACCGCCCCATGTGAGCAGATAAACAAAGGAATATCCTTCTTTTACAAGCTCATAAAGATTTCCGTACATATCCATACTGTCATAAAGAGAGGGCTGTTCTTCAATGGTATCGCCCAAGATGGAGCCGGAAGGACCAAACTCGGTAAGAGCGCCGGGCTTTCTTGCAAGGTCAACCAAGCGCAGATAGTTATCACCTTTCATAATCTCCATATTTCCGCCTGTGTACCAGTCAACACCAACCATGTCGCAGTATTCATCTCCGGGATAGAGATATGTCGTACTCATGGTAGAGCCGGGATTGTCATCGATATTTGCGGAGTAGTTTGGTCCATAGCACCAATAAAGATTTGTGAGACCGCATTCATTCTCAAAATAATCATAAACATAATGCCAGATATCAACAACGTATTTTGCATCGAGAGTGAACTCCTGCTGCCTTATGCAGAACCAGAACCAGCCTCCGTTTGCCTCGTGGAGAGGACGCCAGATTATCGGAACACCGTTCTCCTCAAGAGCCTTGAAGAAGCGTGCATTTATCTCAAGCTCGTTCTTGAAAAAATCATTATATTCCGTCCCTTCTGTGAGAAGGTCTGTGAATGCCTGCTCGTATGCTTCAAGAGTATTCACAGTACCAAAGTTGCCTCTGACTCGGTCTTCATTTGTCTTTGATGGATTTGCCCAGTGTGCGCTGGCTGTCAGCATTCCGCCCGCAGAAACATAATCAACGATATCGCAGATATAAGAGCTGAGCTTGATATCATCTATTCTCGTAAGGTCGATTCCGTAGCAGGCAAGGTCAATACCCATAATGCCGGGCATTTCTCCTGTTGCCTCATAGAATTTATTTATGCAGCTTTCAATAGCGTATGCGTCCTTACCCTGAACCTCTTCGCCAATTGCCATTATATTGGGATCGTCATAGATCTGCTGAATGACCTTACCAAGCTGTTCCTTGGTGTAGGTCTCCTTCTTGCCTGTGCTTCCCTCGTAATTATCGGCAGAGGTAAGAGCAACATTCTTGCCCTTTCCGCTGATAATATTATCGGTAAAATACTTGATGGCATCGTCAATGGAGTGTGCGCTTCCTCTGATCACGATATCGCCATTTTCCATCTTGATGGAATACTTGTGCTCAACAAGCTCTGTTCCGTCAAGAATGATATAGTGCTCATCGTCGATCATATCAAGCTCATAAAGCTCAATACCCGCTCCGCAAAGAGCGCGGAACTGTACGGCAAACGCCTCCGCATCCTCAAGAGATTTGTTCACAAGTTTGAATTCGGAAATATCAACACCTTCAACCGTAAGCTTATCAAAAGCATAGCTTCCCACATATGTATAGCCATCGCCGCCGGGAATCTTTACAGTTTTCTTTTCAGCATCGATAAATTGGTTCTGGAAAAGCTCAACAGCCTTAGCGAGAGCTTCATCGCTGCCGCCGGCAACAACCACCTTATTTCCAACCTTTTTAATGGTATAGTCATAGTAACGAAGGTTCTCCAAAACGTCAATAGACTGCTGACGCTTTGTTACGCCAACAAGTATTTCATATGTTGAATTATAATAGTCTGTCTTAACTCCAACAGATGCGCCTGTTGCATCATTAATAGCCTTTCTCAGCTTTGTTGCAAGCATGGTCTCATCATTCGAGCTGGTCTCACCGCGAACAACAACATATTCGGAAAGGTTTTCAATGCTCTTAAGTGTGATAGCGCCGCCGCTCGTGCCCGTGCTCTCTCCGCAAGCAGAAACGATAAGGCAAAGAACAAGCAAAGCCGTCACCAAAATCAGTTTTTTCATAAATTTTGCTCCTTTTTGGTAAAAATGCGGTCAATAAAAATGACCTCTTTGAGATATTATATCAATTTTAACAATACTTGTCAAGTAAATGTAATCACATTATATCAAAAATCACACATTTTGGTGACTTTTGGACATAAAATGAAGGGTAAATTTTTATTTTCCCCCGTCCCCATTGACATGGGGCGAAAAATATGATATATTATTAGAAGAAATTTTTAAGAGGTCAAAAAGAATGAAAATTGGATTTGTTTCTCTCGGATGTCCTAAAAATCAGCTTGACACCGAGATAATGCTCCATCATGTTATGGAAGCGGGCTACGAAATAACTGCCGAGGAGACCGAGGCAGATATAGTTATTATCAATACCTGCGCATTTATCGAAAGCGCAAAAAAAGAAGCCATAGACAATATCATTGATATCGGTTGGCTAAAGAAAAACCGTTCTCTGCGCGGAATAATCGTTACAGGTTGTCTCTCAGAGCGTTACAGAGACAGTATTTTCGAGGAGCTTCCGGAGGTTGACGCAGTTCTTGGCGTTGGAAGTATTCATAATATCGTAGATGCCGTAAAGAGCATCGAAAAGGGTAAAAAATATTCATCCTACGAGCCGAATGACACTGTAAGGCTCGGTGGAGACAGAATCCTCACGACCCCCGATTATGCCGCATACATCAAAATTGCCGAGGGATGTGACAACCGCTGTACTTATTGCGCTATCCCTTCGATAAGAGGACGCTTCCGTTCAAGAGAGATGGATGATATCATTGCCGAGGCAAAGCAGCTTGAAGAGCTTGGAATTAAGGAGCTTACCGTGGTTGCCCAGGACGTTACAAGATACGGTGCGGATATCTACGGTGAATATAAGCTTGCCGCTCTTCTCCACAGAATTACGGAAGAAACGAAAATCCCCCGGATAAGAATCCTTTACTGCTATCCCGACAAGATAACGGACGAGCTCATTGCCGAAATGCGCGATAACGACAGAATAGTAAAATACATAGATATGCCTCTACAGCATATTTCGGACAAAATGCTTCGCAGAATGAACCGCCATGGTGACAGTGCCATGATAAAGGACGTTATAGGAAAGCTTCGCCGTGAAATTCCGGATATCGTCATAAGAACCACCTCCATTCTGCGCATTTGCCCCTGTGGGACAATAGCGCCCCGCTTCCAGTATTTTTTG
>CAYPKQ010000104.1:0-9323 GCA_964411355.1 uncultured Lachnospiraceae bacterium | reverse complement strand
ACTTTCTTCTTCGGTACTGCCATTTACCTACACCTCCCTTTAGTGTATGCTACGCCTTTTCGGCTTCGCTATATATAATTTTATTTTTGACTATATTGATCTCCCTCGCCATCGTTGTTCTTGTGGAGAAGAGTTGCAAGAACGCTGAGTCTGGGGTCTATCTCTTTTTTATGGCAACCGCAGTCGCCTTCTCTTTTGGGCTTTCCGCACATGGGGCAAAGTCCCTCGCATTCCTCGGAGCAAAGCAGTCTTGATGGAAAAGAAAGCACAAGCTCCTCCCGAAGCTCCTCGTCGATATCGAGCATTCCATCGTGAATGACCGCATATCCGTCGCTGTAAACATCGTCCTCATCTGCTTTTGACTTTTCCTCGGAAAGAGTGCCCTCATCGCAGACGGACCTTTCAAAATCGATGCAGAAGCTGCCCGAAACCTCGTCAAGGCATCTTGCACACTGTCCCTTATATGAAAGCTCGGCTGTGAGAGTCAGCCTCATATATCCTGCATTATCGGTTATTTTACCAAAAACGTGTGCATCCGAATCGAAGCTGATATCGTCGATGGAATCGGGTGTAAGGTAATAATCAATATCAATATGATCTGCCTCTCCTCTGAGAAGCGGTCTGAGATCAAGTATCATTCTCCTACCCCCATAAAAATCCACGGCGCAAAATGCGACAGTAATAATTATACTCCTTCCAAACAAATTTGTCAAGGGTTTTTAAAATTTTTTACCGATTTTGGGGCGATTTTTTATGTTTTTTCCTTAAAATGCTGTACAAAAGCGGTCAAATATGGTAGAATAAGACAAAAGAGGTGATGGAAAATGACCGAAGAAATACTTTTATCGGAGCAAATGAAGCACTGTGATCTATATACGATAGAGAAAAAAGGAGTTCCGTCCCGCACTCTTATGGAGCGTGCGGCAGAGGCGGTAGTATCCGAAATAATGAAGGCAGAGCTTGATATTTCAAAAGTGACAGTTATCTGCGGCGGCGGAAACAATGGCGGTGACGGCTTTGCCGCCGCGCGTTTTCTTGCACAGAGAGCAAGGGAAAAAGGCATGGATTTTTCCATATCTACATTTTTTGTGGGAGCAGAAGGAAAAGAAAGCGAAGAATGTGCTTATCAGCGAAAAAAAGCACTTTCCTTCGGTATTCCCCAAGCATCGGCGGCTGATATCGAGAGCGCGACACTCATTATTGACGCTATTTTCGGAATAGGACTTAAAGGAAAGATCGAAGGGAATATTGCCTCCGTTATCGAGACCATAAACCGCCGGGATGCCGCAGTGGTTGCCGTTGATATTCCTTCGGGAATAAACGCAGATACCGGCGCTGTGATGGGAATCGCAGTAGAAGCGGATATAACCGTTACAATGGCGAGAAAAAAAGTCGGTCATCTTCTTTATCCGGGGGCGGAAAAATGCGGAAAGCTGATAAAGGTCGATATAGGCATAGATACCGAAGCCATCGAGGGCGAAAATAAGATTTTTTCATCCGAAGAGCTTCCTTTTCCGATGCCGAAAAGATCCCCTTCCTCAAATAAAGGTGACTTTGGCAAGGTTTTGATAGTTGCGGGAGCCCCCAACATGGCAGGAGCGGCTTATCTTTCTGCGCTTGCCGCATACAGGAGCGGTGCGGGGCTTGTACGCATATTCACCACTGAAAAAAACAGGATAATTCTTCAGACCCTCATTCCCGAAGCGGTTCTCAGCACCTATGAAACGGAGGATGATATAACTTCCATGCTTCCGGAAATGGCAAGAAATTCGGATTCTGTTGTGGTAGGCCCGGGGCTTTCAAAAAGCTCTGCGGCAAGACTGCTTCTTGAAACGGTACTGAAAAACACGTCCTGTCCCCTGGTGATCGATGCGGATGCACTTAATATTATCTCGGAAAACAAGGTAATGTGGAAGTATATCGGAAAAAACACCGTCATTACCCCTCATATGGGAGAGATGTCAAGGCTCACGGGAATGGGAATTTCGGAGCTGAAAGAAAATGCGGTGGAAAACGCGCTCTCATTTGCGAAAGAGAAGGGTATTATTTGTTGCATGAAGGATGCTTCTACCGTCATAAGTGACGGAGAAAGAGTATATATAAGCAGAAGCGGCTGCAGTGCGCTGTCAAAGGGAGGCTCGGGAGACGTGCTTACGGGTATGATCGCCGCCATCGCTGCCGTAAAGACAGATCTTTTTGAGGCAAGCTGTATGGGTGTTTTTCTCCACGGAAGAGCGGGCACAATTGCGGCAAATTGCTTGACGGAGTATTCGCTTCTTGCAAGAGATATTGCAGAAAATATATGTAATGCGATGTGTGAAAATATATGAGCTGTCGTTTGCGTAAACGTAAAAGTAATTATTGTAAAAAACAAATAGTTAACAGAAAAGTTATTGACAAAATTTGTATAACGGTGTATAATTAATATGATTAACATAAAGGAGAATAAAAATGAAAAAGACCTTATTTTTCTTCGGCATGGTATTTATCATGTCAGCGATTCTGACCCTTTCTTGCTTCTCTGTTGAGTATTCGGCAGATGCCGTTCTCACAGGCGATTGCGGCGAGGGCAGTAATGTTTATTGGGAGATCGTTCCAAATGAGGACGGAACCGAGACCTCTCCCAGATACTCAATGAACATTTTCGGAGAAGGTACTACCTTTAAAAACCTTAGAGAAGATGGAACTAATGTAGGCTATAGCTCTTATAATGAAACCAAATGGAAAGATTATTTAACAACCCTTACAAGAGTTTATATTGGTGATAATATTACCCATCTTTCAAGCGGTGCATTTGTGAGAAATCATGCCATCACAACAGTTGAGCTTGGAGCAAATGTTGTAAATCTCGGTTCTGCGGCTTTTGAGGGCTGTAACGCTCTCAAAACTATTTACAGAAAGGGTAATACCCCTGTTGTGGGAACCTTTGACCTTAACGGCATTACATCCTTCGGCGCATATCTTTTTGACGGCTGTAAATATGTTGAAAATATAATTCTTCCGAAGGATGGTTCATATTCTCTTAGTGCTGAGTTCCTTAAAGCAAATACTGCACTCAAATCCATCCGTATTCCTGCGGCTTGCACATCTATTTCCACTATTGCATTCAGAAATTGCACAGCACTTGAAACCGTTTATATCGAGGGCGATACCGATGTTCACGAGGGCGAGATCACAAAGGGCAGTGAAGGCACGTTTTTCGCCTATGCCTTCCATAACTGCGGCGTTAAAGGCTCAGACGGAGTTTACCGCTTTTCCATTGCTGCAAAGGAGGGCTCTCCCGCTTATGATTATGCTATGAGAAATGCAGAGCATAGCATAACTGTTGTTAAAACCACCACAGATGAGGAAACCGGAGAAACTACCATCGTAAGCTCCACAACCACAAACTATGAAATCGACTATATCGAGGCATATGATGTGACAATTAAAGAGGATAACTCGGTTATTCTTAATGAACAGGTCGTTCCCGGCTTTAAGATCGACCATACATATATAAGCGATGACAAGTCCTATATAATTTTTGCAGACGAGGATTGCACCACTCTTATATCCGAGGTCGATATTACAAGCGATGTTACCGTTTATGCAAAGCCGCTGTTCAATTTCAGAGGCTATATGGTAAGAGTTGCGGATTATCACGGACTTCGTGCCATTTATGATTATGACAGAAGCGTTTTCAAGGGTCTTTCCGATTATACAGTTCTTGAGGTAGGTATTCTCGGAAGCAAGAAAATCGGTATAAATCACGAGCTTGATCTTGATTCTAAAGAGAAATCTCAAATTATTATTTACGACGGTGAAGAGATCGTCGGAAAACTGCTGGAATATCCGAAGAATGATATATTGTCCTTCTCAAATGTTGCCGTAGGCTTTGAAGAGGACGGAAGTGTTGTTCCGTCACGAGTTGCAAGCGCTCTCGCTTCCCGTGCTTATGTTACTGTTATGAATACAGAAACAGGTGAGATATCTACTTATTATTCCGTGCAGTCCGAAAAGTATCTTACAGATGCTTGCGAAGCAACAGTTGCAGCAGGTGCTGAGCTTAGTACAGATGCTCTTGCTTTTATAGGTGATCTTATTGACCTCGGAATAGATAAGGATTATATATATTCAAAGGAAGAGGCAATGGAGCATCTCACCACTGTATATAATGACCCGGACCATCTTCTTTCGGGACAACATATAAGCTCCGGAAAATATGTTGTACGTAATTCTCTTGATAAGATCTATGCTGCAACAGGTGAGATGCCCGCAGTCCTCAGCTATGATGTATCTGTTGCATACAGATCTACCGGATATGGTGACGAATATACCACTATCGTTGCCGATGATTTTGCAGAATACGCAAAGATGGGCGGTCTTGTTACACTGTGTGCTCATATGACAAATCCCGATCCTAATGTTGATCCTGCTACCATTACAAACGGTGTTTACAGAGGAAAACTAAATACTATCGATAAATGGGATCAGCTTCTTCTGAAGAACGGATATACAGCAAGTGAAGATAATGTGATACATACAAACTTCATGACAGAGCTTTCTGCAATTGCAGATTTCATGCAGAAGCTTGAGGACAGAGGAGTTACCGTTTTCTGGAGACCTTACCATGAAACAAACGGTGCTTGGTTCTGGTTCTGCGGTGCAAGTATTCCGAAAAAGGATGGCGTTGATGTTTCGGCAGAATATTTCACTGACCTTTGGATAATGACATATAATTATCTGGTTACCGAAAGAGGACTTGACAACCTTATCTGGGTATATTCTCCCAACACTGCACCTGACGGCAATACTTCTTCTGCATATGATGTTATGAAGTATTATCCCGGTGACGATTATGTTGAGGTTACCGGACTTGATATTTACCACGGTACAGATACCCTTGCAGGTGATACTCCGTCTATTATGCAAGCCAGCTATGCGGAGAACTGGTCGAGACTTGCAAATAAATATACCGGTACAACATATGATGATCCTATCGGTAAGGATATGCCCGTGGTTTACGGTGAGTTTGGTCCCGGTTCCGATCTCAGAGATGCCGACCCGCTGCTTTCATATAACGGAGAGAACGCACTTGACTATGTAAAGAAAGTCGAAGCATCCGGCAGACGCATGGGCTGGATAGTATTCTGGAGCGGCTGGAGCGGAAACTGGATTTCACTTGACACTATGTATAAGGCAGATGTATTCATGCAGGATGAATATATCCTCGACCTCGACGAGGCAAAAGCAATGCTTGTTGATAAGCATTACAGTAAATAAAAAATAAGAGTGGGCTGTTGCAAATGAATTTTTGCTACAGCCCCACTTTCTATCTTGTTTTTTTAAAAGCAGATGTTTATACGCTAAATTACTGTTTAGTTTCCATAAAAGCAAAAAATCGGGGGCGGTCATGAAAAACCAATAACAGCCCCCTTTATTCATTTAATCCTCTTCACAGCCCTCTTTGGGTTCTTCCTCTCTTTTGGTAGGCTTTACATCGTCAAAATCCTGCCAGAAAAGTAACGTTTCTTTCTCGTAAGTTTCCTTATCGACATAATAGCTCATGCCATGCTCTGCCCCGGGAATCACAACCAGCCTTTTGGGTGAGGCACACGCCTTATAGTTCTCATAAGTCATCTCAATAGGCACAAATTTATCATCCGAGCCATGGACAAATATCACGGGAATATTCGTATTTGCAAGCGCAAAGGTGGTGGAATAGTCCCCGGGACCCATATTTATCTTTTTTCTGCACATATCGCCGGCAATTTTTCCTATAATACCGTATGAAAGATGCAGATTCTTTTCTGCGACGTGTTTCCAGATCGCATGAGGCGATGTGAAACCGCAATCAGCCATTATTCCGTGAACATTTTCGGGAAGAGGAAGACCCGATGCCATAAGAACAGTTGCCGCCCCCATAGAAACGCCCGCAAGATAAATCGGAAGTGAGGCTTCTGTCTGCTCATTGACCCAATTCACCCATTCTGCGCAGTCATGTCTTTCCAGCATACCAAATCCCATATAGTCACCACCGCTGTTGTTCTGCCCTCTCTGCTCCGCATATAAAACACTACAGCCGTTATTATGCCAAAATTGGGATATTACACTGAAATCCCTTGACCATGATGAACGCCATCCGTGCATTGCAACAATTACCCTTTTCGCACCGGAGCAGGGATACCAATGCCCCACAAGAGTTATCTCATCCTTTGTCTGTATTTCGATCCGCTCTATACCCTCGGTACTCTCAAATTTTTCGGCATTTTCGGCTATCTCACGGGATACTTCTTCAAGCTTTGTTGAGCCTGTAAGACGGCTCTTACTCTTTCCCGTACTTTTAGGCATATCTCTGTCAAGGGCAATCTTCATAAAATATTTGCTCGAACTAAAAACCGCCCCGGCTATCATAGCCATTGTGGTTGCCGCAACACCCGAGCTTATAAGTATATTTTTAGTGTTTTTTTTCATTTTGTGACCTTCCTTTTTTCTTTCATTATACAATATATGATAAACTCTAATTCAACAAACAGTACAACATAAAAAATTTTTTTGTCAATCGGCTCAAAAAAGTAATTTTAATATTTCCGGAATAGTTATCGGAAGCAACAAAAGGAACTGCCTCAATTTAATGAAGCAGTTCCTTTTGCTTATATCAGACTAAATCCGATATTTTATTACTTTTTCTTCTTTGAAATGATGATAACAACCACAACAATTGCCACCACAACAACTGCGGCAACGGCTGCAATGATTATTACAGTCATAGAGGATGAGCCATCGTCACTTCCGGCAGAAGTATTAACATCTTCACCCTCAATATCAAGAATGATTCCGTCGGGAGCTACTGTTTCTGCAGCGTCGCCCGATACTGCCTCCGTTTCCACGGGATTTGCCGTTGTTTCGGGTGCGGCAGCTGTCTCAGAAGCTTCTGTTGTTTCGGTCGGCTTTTCGCAAACAGTATCAACAGGCTTTTCTGCCGCTATATCGGCAAAAGTATAGCCGTTTGTGGAAGCGAATTTCTCAGCATGAGAGCCGGGAGTGCCGTAAACGCCTGCAAGATTGGGGCAGGTATCAAATACGGAAGAACCGATCTTCTGAACCTCTGCGCTTACGCTTACGTTAGCAATAAGATAGCACTTGGAGAAGCACCAAGATGTAAGCTCGGGAACGAGAGAAAGATCAAGATGACCGATTATGGGATCGTTTCCTCTAATATAGATAGATTTGAGATTTTCACATTCCTCAAATGCCGCATTTCCGATGTCGATTGCCTTTGCGGGAAGCTCAACATATTCAATATTCTTGCACTGTGTAAATGCATATTTACCGATATAGTTGATTCCGTCCTCAATAACTACCTTCTTTATCTGCTGTTTAACACTGAACCACCACTGTGTCTTTGATCCGCCGCCATAGTAGTTGACGATATCGCCCATGGGACCAACGCCCGAAACTGTGAGAGTTCCTGTTGCCTCGTCAAAATTGAATACTGTCTTATTTCCGCAAGAAGGAAGTGAACTGTCAACGAAAACGTAGTTCTTTGAAACTGTTTCACCAGTTGCAACATCAATGATATCACAATAATATTCAACTGCAAAAGCTATAAAATCATCATTGGGTGTGCAGGTAATACTTGCAATGGTATTAGGCTGCCATGTCTTTCCTGTTTCCTTTATACCCGCACCAAAAATGAAGTGCTCAATCGCCGTTCCTTTATAGCAGTTATCGGATATATTGGAAATGCCGGTGAGATTTGCTGTTTTTTCAACGGGTTCGCTGCCGGCTCTATAAATGGTTGTAAGCGCACTGCACCCTTGGAATGCTTCCATATCGATCTGACCAACATTCGCACCAAGCTCAACAGTCTTAAGAGCAGTCATACCCTTGAAGGCTCTCTGGGACACCTTGGATATTCCCTTGCCGATAACTACATGCTCGATAAGATCGTTATAGGGTGTCCAAGCATCGGTTGCCTCACCCTTTTCGTTCTTTGTTGTGGGGTTACCGGTCTCATTCCAGCCGGTCTTATTTGAGAAGAACTCAAGTGTCTTTGACTCCTCATGGAATATCCAATATGTATTTATTGTCTCTGCGCCGTTCCATGTACCGACAAGCTGACCGTAAGCTGTTGCGCCTGTGGGGTCAAATATCTCGGGCTCTTTTGTGGATTTATAGATATATTCATCGGGATTATCGATATTGCGGAAGCTTATATCATTCTTGCGGCAGTATTCCTCAAGGGGAGTGCCTGCCTTGCCGTAAACATATGTAAGCTTGTCGCATTGCAAAAATGCATTTTCAGCGAGGGTATAATCTGTAGCATAGCACCAAACAGATTCAAGGGAAGAACAGGTATAGAATGCCTTTGAGCCAAGCGCAGTAATTCCCGCAGGAATTGTGAACTCCTTGATGGGAGTCATTTTGAATACCTCTGTGCCGAAGGTGCCCGTCATATTTTCGGGGAAATTGAATGTCTTGAGCTTTTTACAGTTATCAAAGACATAATTTCCAATCTCTGTTACGGTTGTAAGATCTGCAACACCGTCAACAACTTCATTACCTCTGATGGTAACTGCCGTAAGCTTACCGCAGCCCTCATAAGCTGTTTCAACTATCTTTGTGAGAGAAGCCGGATGCTCAACATAGAGAAGTGCCGAGAAGCAGTTCGCAATACCGCCGTGAATCTCTGTGATTCCGTCACCAACAGAGATATGAGTTATGCTGTCCTTATATACACCCCAGCCGAGAGTTGGACCTTTGCCGTACTGAACGACCTGACCGTTTGAAGCATTAACGCCGTAAAGAACGGTAGTCTGCTTTTTGTCTGCGGCTGCAGCGTCGATGGTGAAGGAAAGAAGAACCTTTCCTGTTCCATCGTCAGTAATTTCCCATTTAATGTTTGTTTCTCCGCCGCCCTTTGCCACAACATAGCCCGATGTGGGAGTTGCTGCCGCTTCGCCCTCGGTTGCAATAGCTGCAAAGGAGAAAAGCGCAACAAGCATAGCAAGAACTATGGAAAATGTGATAAGTTTGAAATGATTTTTCATTTGTTTTGTTCCTTTCATACATAATATATCCAGATTTCACGAATTATGTAATATATTATATACTAAAAACCCGAAATATGCAATAGATTTTCACAAAAATGTGAAATAAAAAGAGCATTTAACATAATTTCTCACATTCCATTTGATTAATTCAAATATTTATACAATAAGAAATTATTTTTTTGCAAAAATAAATCAAAATTCCAAAGCAAAATGTGTGTTATAAATTTGAATTAAGCGAACTGTTGAAGATGTATTTTGTAGGGGACGGCGACCACGACGTCCCTCAAA
>CAYPKQ010000103.1:0-9370 GCA_964411355.1 uncultured Lachnospiraceae bacterium | reverse complement strand
GTTTTACCTCCAAAATTTGATGTTATGGAAGTAATGTAAGCGTGGGTTTTGTGGTATCTTTAACTATGGGAAATCTCATTTTCCCATTTGCTTACTGCTTGTGGACTTATTCCAAGTTTTTCGGTAAGCTCGTTCTGCTTCAGCTCTTTTTCACGTCGGAGGACTGCAATTCTTTTTCCTAAAGTTGTGTTCATAGTTAAAATTCCTTTCGTTTGGTATCCGAATTATACTACTGCGAGCTCGCAAAGTGAAGATAACAACAGTTGAAAAAACAAAAAAATGCTCAACTAAATAGTTTTTTTGCTTAACTGTTGATTGAAAAAAGCTTTTTAACGAAAAAGATTCGATGGAGCATCTTTTTCGTTATTTTTGCTCTCGACGCAGTTTTTTATATTCTATCGGAGAAAAGCCTGTCATTTGCTTGAATATTTTTCTGAAATAGACCGGTGAATTGAAGTTTAACTCTTCGCTTATCTCGCTTACGGAATAATTGCCGTCTTTCAGATATTCTATTGCTTTTTGTATGCGGAGCTTATTTCTGTAATGGATGGGAGAGCATTTCATTTCACTGCTGAATTTATGATAGAGCCTTGATTCCGAGAGATGGCAATGCAAGGCAAGCTCGGAGACCGAAAAATTACGCAAATATTCCTTTTCGATATATTCAAGCGCTGCATTTACCGCCGGTGAAAATTCGCTTTTTATATTTGAATCGAGGTGAGGGAGTATTTTGCTCCAAAGAAGGTAGAAATCCGATAGCGCAATAAGTCTTTCGCTATCATCCTTTTCGTAATTATCAAAAATTTTGATGATAAGCACCCCCAGATCACCCGTTTTATCTTTTGCGATGCTTTGAAGCGCAAAGATTCTGTCTATTCTTGTTTCTCTCAGATGCAGAAAATCAAAATGGATACTGTAAAATTCAACATCGGGTGTGCCTTTCCATGTGGAAGTATATTTTATGCCGTCGGGTTGGTAGATTATATCGCCCTCTGTAGCACTTATTTCCGCACCTGCGGTGGAGATGGTCACCGATCCTTTTGATATATAGCTTATTGTGGTCTTTTCCTTTCCGCTTCTCGCATCGCAGAAATGCTTGCGCGGGTAAAAGGAATGTGTCGCGGCAAATGAAGATAGCAGAAAACGGCTTGTACAAACTCTTTCCATGACGTATTCCTCCTCCTAAATGACAGAATAGTTTCTTTTTTCGAGTATATCACATTTTGTTCTGTTTGTCAATAGAAAACAAAAAAGGCTACCGCTTTGCGACAGCCTTTGATGTACAGCAAGTTAAAATCGGTAATTTTTAAATTACTTGATTGTAACAGTTGCGCCTGCCTCTTCAAGAGACTTCTTGAGAGACTCTGCTTCGTCCTTGGAAACGCCTTCCTTAAGAACCTTAGGAGCACCCTCAACGAGTTCCTTAGCTTCCTTAAGTCCGAGACCTGTAACCTCACGAACAACCTTGATAACATCGAGCTTCTTAGCACCGAAGGATGTGAGTTCAACATCGAATTCTGTCTTCTCTTCAGCAGCAGCGCCGGGAGCAGCAGCACCGGGAGCAGCAGCAACTGCAACGGGAGCAGCGGAAACGCCGAATTCCTCTTCGAGAGCCTTTACGAGATCAGCAAGTTCAAGAATAGTAAGTTCCTTGATTTCTTCAAGGAGTTTAGTTGTCTTTTCTGTAGCCATTTTAATCTACCTCCGAAAATAATAATAATTTTTAAAATTAGATTGCGCAAGAAATTTTTATGCGCATTTTGTTTGGCAATTTGCCAAAGTCAGAGACATTAAGCCTCTGCGGGTGCTTCCTCTGCAGGAGCTTCGCCGCCTTCTTTGTCGATCTTTCCCTGGAGAACATAAGCCAGTCCGTAAAGAGGAGACTGGAGACTTCCAAGGATCTTTCCGATAAGGACTTCCTTGGAGGGGATATCTGCAAGAGAGATAACGGTGTTCTTATCAACAACCGCACCCTCGAGATAACCTGCAAGAATCTCAAAGGATTCGATCTTCTCAGCGTATTCCTTCATTACCTTTGCGGGAGCAACAGCATCGGATTCGCTTATTGCGATAGCTGTCATACCGGAAAGGTACTGCTTCATGTCGCCGAGACCTACCTCTTCACAAGCTCTGCCTGTGAGAGAGTTCTTCATAACCATGTACTTAACGCCGGCCTTTCTGAGTGCCGCACGGAGCTTTGTATCGTCCTCAACGGTGATTCCGCTGTAGTTTACGAGTACGCCCGCGGGAGAGTTCTTAAGAAGCTCTGCCAGCTCACTTACGGTTTGTTTCTTTTGTTCGAGTATTGCATTACTGGGCATTTCATTTCACCTCCCATTGTGAAAATTCAGACTTAGCAATAAATATAAAAAATCTTTCTCCGAAAAGCTTTGCCAAAAAAGCGCGCACGAAGAAAGATTGCATAACAAAAAATATTCAAGTTATAAAATCGTTCCTCGGCAGGAGAGCTGCTTGACGCCGCCTTTACGGAAACCTGCTGTCTTTGGATAACAGACAGCATTATACCATGCTTTTCTCGTTTTGTCAATAGTTTTTTGAAAAAATTTTGAGTTTTTTCAAGTTGAAAAAAATTTAAAGTTTTGTAAGGTTAAAAATCCATTTAATCCAACTATAAACAGAACTTGCTCGTCTGTTGATTTGAGCCTCATTACAAACATTTAATTCTCTCATCATCTTTTCAATATCTGCTGTATCGGGAAGTTCTCCGCTTTCAATGACATTATCAAAAAAATGTGCGAAAATTTTATGTTCAAGTATCAAACTCACCAATTTTAACTGGCGTTCTTTGTAATTAAGTCTAAACACTTTATTGCCTAATGGGGTGAGTTTTACTACGACCTGTTTATCGTCGGTTCTTTTCTCAAACAATCCTATATATTTACCGGCATTGAAGTAATAGTCTGATTGACGTGGAAGAAAATCCATAAGTTCAGCAATTTGCTGACTTGTCATAGGATTTTCGTACATGTTTTCTAATAGGTTAATTATTCTATCCATAGAATTAGCTTGAACGAATGGAATGTTTGTGTTATTCATGTTATCATCTGTTGTAATTTCTGTTGTATTGCGAACATCCAAAAGTTCTTCAAGACTAATTTCCGTATCTTGAAGTGAATAGTTTTTTGATTTGACAAGTTCGATAGATGAATAATCTTCTAGTTTTTTAAATCTATACTCAAACAATCGATAGATTTGGTTTGAATATATGGAAAAAACCAATCGTATGGGTTTTGATACCTTTGTTTTCCACAGTCTGTAAGGATAGTATAATTGCCTTATGTGAAAATCATCATGTATAACATTTTTTGCTTCCATAATAACAACAGAGGTGTCATTTTCAAAACCTCCGTCAATTTCGCACTGAGCATTATCTACGTGAATTTTACGTTTTACATTTCTATGTGTATCTATTTCAAAATCAAATACGCCTGTTCCCATTCTACCATTGAAAGTAGATACATTTTCGCTTGTTTCTAAAAAATCATCTAATATACCTGAAAGTAAAAGCACATTGATAGCATTTGCTTCGGAAGAAATGCTATTTACATCAATAGATTCATAATCTGGGAGTTCAACATGTATCATTTTTTCCACTTTCTCTTCAAGTTCCGGTATATCTTGATAGAGGATGAAGTCGCTCATTACATAGGAACTTCTACTATCTGGCAAAATATTGATTTTATTTTTTCTTAACACTTCTGGAAGTGAATCTGTGCTATCCCACTTTGACATAAGTCGAGGCTCTTTAAATTCTTTGATTTGACTTGCTTTGATATGAAAAACGCCGTTTTTTTCAATTTTGTCGAGAATACCATACTTTTCTATTAAAGCTTGCCAGGCATCGTTGGCGGATAGATTATTTTGCATCTGCGACATCGTATATCAGCACCTCACTTATCTCTCCTCGCTTTGAGGCATCACTATTTATGTTTCTTTTGGCTTGAACAGTGATAATCTTGTAATCCTTATACAGTTCTCTAATTTCGGGGCAATCGGAGTTGGATTGCAGAAAACCAATTCCCTTTGCTTTGAGCTTGTCGCACTCTGATTTTAATTCGACTTGCTTTTCGTAAGAAAACCCTCCCTCTGTATAGCCTGTGAAAGATGAAGATGAAGATATAGGCATATATGGTGGGTCCAAATATACAAACGCCCCTTTTCGCAACCCTTTTAATACATCTTTGTAATCGCCATGTCTAATGTCGATCTTATCACTATTTAGGTATTTAGACATAGCTCTAATCGTGGTGGCATTTACAATATTAGGGTTTTTGTATTTTCCATATGGAGCATTAAACTGCCCTGAAGAATTAACTCTATACAATCCGTTGTAGCAAGTTTTATTCAAATAGATAATTCTCGCAGCTCTCTCTATACAGGAGAATTTTTCATATTGAGCATCTCGATCTAATGCTCTTATGGAATAGAAGTATTCTTCTGTATTGTTTTCTTTGTGTTTTTCAAGTTCTGAAATCAGTTCATTAGGGTGATCTCTTATTGTTAAATAAACATTTATCAACTCTTCGTTGTAATCATTTATAATCGCCTTCTTTGGTTGCAATTCGAAGAAGACTGCCCCACCACCAATAAAAGGCTCGACATACGTAGAACAGTTTTTCTTTATTAAAGGCATAATGCTATCTAACAACTGCCTTTTCCCACCTACCCATTTAAGGATTGGCGTTATCAACATATTACCCATAATACGCACCCTCTTTTATGATTTTACACAACTTTTATGTGACTTGTACACCTATTATATCACATGCTTTTGATTTTTTCAATAGTCGGATAGTTTTTTGAAAAAATAAATTTATGCTGTGTAGAATATTTTTATATGAAAAATGTTTTTTAAAAGAAAAACAACATGAAACAAACAAAAAACTTGATAAAATCGGGAGAAAACAAAGAAAAACTATTGACAAACAGACATGAATGTGGTAAAATATGAGCGAAAATGTATCACAAAACCAAATTTAGCTGATTTTTTCAGTAGAATTTGACCTGCAATTTATAAAAAAAGGAGAAATCCATGAAGTTCTATACAGAACCCATCGAAAAATCTCCGAGAATATCGCTTCTTGTAGGAGCTCTCTATGAAAAGATGCCCCAAATCGAGGCAGAAAGAGCGGTGCTTCTTACCGAGTCATATAAAGCTACCGAGGGAGAGCCTATCATAACAAGACGTGCAAAGGCTTTTGCGCATATTCTCGAGCATATTCCGATAACTATCAGAGATAATGAGCTTATAGTCGGAGCGGCAACCAAAGCCCCAAGAAGCTGTCAGGTTTTTCCCGAGTATTCCTATGAATGGCTGATGGCAGAATTTGATACGGTTGAGCACAGAACGGCTGATCCTTTTTATATTTCCGATGAAGTAAAATCTACTCTTACGGAAGTATATAAATATTGGAAGGGAAGAACCACCGGCGCACTTGCCGCATCATATATGTCGGATGAGGCTAAAAATGCCATTGACCATGGAATGTTCACACCGGGAAATTATTTTTATAACGGAATCGGACATCTTACGGTCGATTATAAGAAGGTCCTTTTGGTGGGGTACAGCGGAATAATCGCCGAAGCCAAGGCTGAAAGGGCGAAGCTTTCACGGGGAGATGCGGATTTTTCAAAACGCACGCATTTTCTTGACGCTGTTATAATGAGCTGCGAGGCGGCGATCAAGTATGCCGAGAGATACAGCGCACTTGCGCTCGGCTTGGCAAAGACCACGTCGGATTTCGGAAGAAAAAAGGAGCTTGAAGAAATTGCCGCAGTTTGCACAAGAGTTCCGAGACTTGGTGCTGAAAGCTTCAGAGAGGCTTGCCAATCCTTTTGGTTCGTTCAAATGCTTCTGCAGATCGAATCAAGCGGACATTCCATATCTCCCGGAAGATTTGACCAATATATGTACTCTTATTATAAGAAGGATCTGGACGGTGGCAAGATAACCCGTGAGCAGGCGCAGGAGCTGATCGACTGCATCTGGGTCAAGCTTAATGATCTTAATAAGGTGCGCGATGCTGCTTCGGCAGAGGGCTTTGCGGGATATGGTCTTTTCCAGAATCTTATCGTTGGCGGTCAGGATAAATACGGCAGAGACGCTACCAATGACCTTTCCTTTATGGCGATAACGGCAACCGAGCACGTATTTTTGCCCCAGCCTTCATTCTCGGTGAGAGTTTGGAACGGCTCGCCTCATGAATTTCTCATAAGGGCGGCAGAGCTTACAAGAACGGGAATCGGTTTCCCCGCATATTACAACGATGAGGTGATAATTCCGTCGCTTCAAAGCAGAGGACTTACCCTCGAGGACGCAAGAGACTATAACATAATAGGATGCGTTGAGCCTCAGAAGGCGGCAAAAACCGACGGATGGCATGATGCGGCGTTCTTCAATATGTGCCGCCCGCTTGAAATGGTATTTTCGGGCGGTAAGGACAGGGGTGTTCAGATAGGTCCGGAAACAAAGGACGTTTCGGCAATGCAGAGCTATGAAGAATTTGAAGCTGCTTACAGAGAGCAGATGGAGTATTTCATCGAGCTTATGGTAAATGCGGATAATGCCATTGATCTTGCTCATGCGGAGCGTTGCCCGCTTCCTTTCCAGTCCTCAATGGTTGAGGATTGCATAGGAAGAGGAAAAAGTCTGCAGGAGGGCGGTGCGGTATATAATTTCACAGGTCCCCAGGGCTTTGGAATAGCTAATGTAACAGATGCGCTTTATGCCATTAGAAAGCTTGTTTTTGAGGATAAGAAATATACTCTTTCCTTCTGGAAAAAGGCACTTGAAGATAACTACGGTATGGATATGGATTCTTCCATGGCAACAAAGCTTACCGAGGATATAATAAAGAGTCTGCTTATGAGCGGAAAAGAGCCTACGGCAGAGGATATAAAGACAGTATATCTCACCGTCAGAAGAAATGATGCCTCTTCTGCGGATAAGGAAAAATATTCTGCGCTTCTTTCGGATATCGCTTCGATAACGAAATTCGGAAATGATGATGACGATGTGGATTCCTTTGCCCGTGAGGTAGCCTATACATATACAAAGCCTTTGGAAAAATACAAAAACCCAAGAGGGGGAATGTATCAGGCGGGACTTTATCCGGTTTCTGCAAACGTGCCCCTGGGAGCGCAGACGGGCGCTACTCCCGATGGCAGACTTGCTTATACCCCAATTGCAGACGGTGTTTCACCTGCGGCGGGAAGGGATATAAAAGGGCCTACTGCGGCGGCAAACTCTGTTTCCTGCCTTGACCATTATATTGCATCAAACGGAACACTTTTCAATATGAAATTCCACCCATCCGCACTTGAGGGACGGGGAGGACTTGAAAGCTTTGTAGCTCTTGTCAGAGGATATTTTGACAGAAAAGGAAGCCATATGCAATTCAATGTGGTCAGCCGCGAAACGCTTCGCGATGCACAGAAGAATCCCGAAAAATATAAATCTCTTGTGGTACGTGTTGCGGGATATTCTGCACTGTTTACAACGCTTTCAAAGGGGCTTCAAGAGGATATCATCAACAGAACCGAACAGCAAGGATTTTAATTGACAAACAGTAATTTGTCGAGAGGGAGTTTCGTCACTGCGCCTCGCCTCCGCAGAGGCGAAACTCTTTAACAAATCATGTTTACAGAAAGGACAAAAGATGGAAACCACGCTCTACAATGTTTGTGGCAGAATATTCAATATACAGCGCTTTTCGCTTCATGACGGGCCGGGTGTGCGAACCATTGTCTTTCTAAAAGGGTGTCCGCTAAGGTGCGCATGGTGCTGTAACCCCGAATCCCAATCCTACGATTTTGAGCAGATAAATACTGCGGGAGTTATCAAAAATGTGGGTGAGGATAAGACTGTGGGGGAGATAATCGAAGAGGTAGAGCGAGACAGAGTCTATTACAGACGCTCGGGCGGAGGGGGACTTACCCTTTCGGGCGGAGAATGTCTCATGCAGCCCGAATTTTCCGGGGCACTTCTTGCCTCAGCAAAGGAAAAGGGAATATCCACTGCCATCGAGACTACCGGATTTGCAAAGGCGGAGACGATCAAGAGTGTTTTGCCCTATGTTGATACTGTCCTGATGGATATAAAGCACATGAATGGCGAAAAGCACAAGGAATTTACAACGCAGGATAATTCGCTTATCCTCGAAAACGCAAAAATGCTTGCAAAAGAGGCAAAAAGCCTTATCATTCGTGTTCCCGTTATACCAACCTTCAATGATACAGAGGAAGAAATAAGGGATATTGCGAAATTTGCCTATGATATAGGGGTACGGGAAATTCATTTGCTCCCATATCACAGGATAGGCTCTGACAAATTTGCGGGGCTTGGAAGAAAATACAAAATGGAGCATATAAGACCTCCCGAGAGAGAAAAAATGGAAAAGCTGCTGGAAACTGTAGAAAAATGCGGTCTCAGGGGCAAGATCGGAGGTTAAAGGACAAGAAATGGAAAAGCAAAGAATAATTCAGGAGCTTGTGCCGGGTAAGCAGATAACTCTTGCCCACATTATAGCTAATCCCGATGAGATTTTATATAAAAAGCTGGGTCTTGACCCTGCGGTTGAGTATTCAAGGTCTGCTATCGGAATTTTGACTCTCAGCCCCGCCGAAACTGCGATAATCGCAGGAGATATAGCCATCAAGGCTTCGGGGGCACAGCTTGGATTTGTTGATAGGTTTAGCGGAACGGTCATCATAACGGGAAGCTATTCCGAGGTTGAGGCTTCAATGGTCGCAATAACAGAATATGCAGAGAAAACGCTTGGATTTACGGTATGCGGGCTGACAAAAACATAATGAAAAAAACTCTTCTCGTTGGCAGGCACGGAGTGGGGAAAACAACTCTTAAGCAGGCTTTGAGGGGAGAAGAGATAAGATATGAGAAAACGCAGTACATAGATTACGGTGATTGGCTCATAGATTCGCCGGGGGAATATGCCGAGGTGCATGGACTTGGTGCGGCACTTGCGATCTACTCATATGAAGCAGATGTGGTTGCACTTCTGATATCAGCGGACGATGATTATTCACTTTTTCCACCCTGTTGCACTTCAATGGTAAACCGTGAAACCATCGGCATTGTTACGAAGATAGATAAAACAACCCCGGAAAAGGCGGAAAATTGGCTTCGCCTTGCGGGTTGCAGAAAGATATTTTTCGTCAATTCCCACACGGGAGAGGGCGTGGATGAAATCTTGACTTATTTAAGAAGATAAACAGTAATTAAGCGGCGCATGAGGACGCTGTTAGGTAAAGTTTTGGTCAAGCTTTTGGGGAAGCTTGCAGGGTCAAGCACCGCTTGGGGAGTTTCGCTGTCTGCGGACAGCGACCGGCG
>CAYPKQ010000102.1:0-9381 GCA_964411355.1 uncultured Lachnospiraceae bacterium | reverse complement strand
TGTTTCTGCCTTTGCGGGGCTTCCGACGGTTTTTGAAACTTCACCGGATTTTTTCAGGAAGGTCTGCGATGTTGCAAATATGCCATGCAAGCGTGAATCGAGGCTTGCTGCGCTTCTTTTTGAATGGCATAGCGAGCTTTGCGCAGATGAAAATGTAAAAATAGATGACTATGCCGAGGCGGCTATTCAATATGTGAATTCAAATTATATGCTTGATATAAGCGTCAGCAGTATAGCGGCAGGACTTTTTATTTCCAGAGGATATCTTGGAAGACGCTTTAAAGCTGCAACGGGGAAATAGGTTCAGGAATATATCGTTGAGGTGCGCATTTCCCATGCAAAAAAATATCTTATGGAAAAAATGACGGTAACTGAATGCGCAAGTGCCTGCGGATTTAGTGATACCTCGAATTTTTCAAAGCTCTTTAAAAAATATACCGGAGTTTCCCCGATGAAATATAAGAAAAAGGAGCTTCTGAATTATACTAATAACACATAGTTTACGTAACATCGAGACTTGATGTTTTTGCTACTTGCCCGAATAAATAATATTTCTAACAGTAATTTAGCAAACTGTAAGCGTGTGAATATTATTATAATGAAAATGTGCATGAGCCTTCCCTTGCAGGGATGGCTCATAAATTCCTGTTCAACTCCAAGCAGTTTTTAAAAAACAAGAGAATATTATTTATATTACAGATAATATAAGCAAATTGTTTGAAACAGCTTGACGGAAAGGTAATATTATGGTAAAATATCCCTAAGCAAAGCCGCCTTTTATTTGCGGCAAATCAGAAACGGAGAAAGAAAAATGAAAACAAAGGAACAAATCATGAGAGTGCTTGAAAAAGCATATGAGGACAGCAGATTTATGCTCATCGGTGAGCAACTCATAGGTCCAAAGGATCTGCCAAACGATATGTTTGCAAGATTCAGCGAGGGTACGGGAGGCAGAAAGCCTGCAATTCTCGGTATAGATCTTGCTTGCTACGGTCTTGACCTTATGAATGTTGGCGAAGGCACCGAAAGATGGAATATAATGCTTGATCAGATAACTGCATTTGCCGAAGAGGGTGGCATAGTTACCGCATCCTCTCATTGGCGCAATCCTACATATAAGCCCGAATACGGTCCGACCTGCCGCGGTCTTTTCGGCGACGGCACGGAAAAATACTGGGAAGAGCTTCTCACAGACGGTACAGAGATAAACAAGAAATTTATGGAGGAGATCGTCCTTGACGGAAAATTCCTGAAAGCACTTTCCGACAGAGGAGTTACAGTTCTCTGGAGACCTCTCCATGAGTCAAACGGCTGCTGGTTCTGGTTCACCGCAAGCTCGGGCAAGGGATATATGGACGCTGAATATCTCCGCAGACTCTGGAGAAAGCTTTATGATTTCTATATGAACGAAATGAAGATAGAAAATCTCCTTTGGGTCTACGGTCCTAACATTGCAAGCGAGGACGGAACCGGCATCAAGAGCGCAATGTACTATTATCCGGGCGATGAATACGTAGATATGCTCGGCATCGACTGGTACACAAACGGTAACTTTGACCGCATTGTGACAACTCATTCCTATGACAAGATAATGAGCCGCAAAAAGCCTTGCGCAATGACAGAATTCGGTCCTGCAGGTGTAATCGCTCTCCGTGCCGATCACGAGGCACAGGAAAAGGCGTTCAATGCTGTTGATATGCTCAACGTATTCAAAAATATCACAAGAAGAGGTCTGAAGATGGCTTATGTGCTCACTTGGCACGAAAATTACGGTGCTATCCATTCCCTTGGACGCGGCAAAGAAGCGCTTGATGACGGCTTCTTCTATGACCTTGAAAGGCTTAATACACTTTATTAAACAGCAAGGAGAAAGCGTAAAATGAGAACGAAGGAACAAATTTTAAATATTCTGAAAAACTCCTATGAGGACAGCAGATACGTGCTTTTCGGTGAACAGTGCGGAACAAGAACAAAGCCCCTTGATATGGTTGCAAACTATGCCGAAAAATCCGGCGGTCACAAGCCTGCGGTTCTCGGTATAGACCTTAATGTCTATGGTTTTCAGCTTTCCCTTATCGGCGAGGGCAGCCCCGAGTGGAATGAATATCTTGAACAGGTAGTATCTTATGCCGAGGAGGGCGGAATAATTACCGCTTCCTCACATCTTACAAATCCCTTCCGCAAATACGGTGACGGCGTTGACGTTTGCCGCGGTGAATTTGGCGGTGAGGAGCTTTGGGAAGAAATGCTCACTGAGGGCACAGAGATCAATAAAAAGGTAAAGGAAGAGCTTGTTCTTGAAGGAAGGTTTCTCGGAGAGCTTGGCAAGCGTGGTGTTACCGTCCTTTGGAGACCTCTCCATGAGGCAAACGGCGGTTGGTTCTGGTTCTGCGCCCGCTCTCATTCCAAAATGCCTTGGATAAATGCCGAATATCTCCGCCGCTTCTGGAAATATATCTACAACCTTTATGTAAATGAAATGGGACTCACAAATCTCATCTGGGTATATGGTCCCAATGTTTCGGGCAACGATGATAAAAATCCCAATGGAACTCGCAATGTTCTTTTCTACTACCCCGGCGACGAATATGTGGATATGGTCGGTGTTGACTGGTACACAGGCGACGGAAAGGATATGCCCGGTCATTCCTATGACAGAATAATGAGCACGGGTAAGATCGCTGCTCTTACAGAATTCGGCAACGCCGGAGATATCAGACTCGGACACGATTTCACAGTCGAGCAGCAAGCGGCAGTATATAGCGCCGTTGACGCAGTTACTACAATCAAAAACTGCATAAGAAAAGGCTATAAAATCGCTTATGTTCTCACATGGAGCAGTATTTACGGTTCTTTGGGACGTCTCGGAAAGGCAAAAGAGGCTCTTGACGACACATTCTGTATAGATCTTGAAAGGCTTAACAGTCTTTATAAGTAATTGAGGCAAGCTTATGTACACAAAAGAACAAGTTTTAAAAATACTCCAAAACGCTTATGAGGACAGCCGATATGTGCTTTTCGGAGAGCAGGTAAGCGGTGGGTGCGAGATGCCGCAGGTCATGCTGGACAGATATGCAAAAGCAACCGGAGGTCATCTTCCCGCAATTATGGGAATCGACCTTGCCTGCTATGCTTCAGCTCCCCGAAATGGGTGAGGGCAGCGAAGGCTGGAAAATGGCTATCGACCAGCTTATCGCTTATGCCGAAATGGGCGGAATAATTACTGCCAGCTCCATTTGGCAAATCCCACAGGGGAATACGGCGGAGATGCCAAATGCAGAGGAAACTTTGGCGGAAACGATATGTGGGATGAAATGCTCACAGAGGGAACGGAGCTTATAGATGCGGAAAAGCTCCGTCGCTTCTGGAAATATATCTATAATCTTTATGTAAACGAGATGGGAATGAAAAATCTCATCTGGGTCTATGGACCTAACGTAAGACCCATTTGGGCGAATTTCATTCAAGATGTACGTTATTATTACCCCGGCGATGAATATTGCGATATTGTGGGCATTGATTGGTACACAGGAAATAAAGGCGAGCTTACCAATGCGGGTCATTCCTATGACAAGCTGATGAGTCTGGAAAAATATCTGCGCTCACAGAGTTCGGTCATGACGGTCCCCTAAGAGCACCCCACGGAAGCGGAGTTGCAGTTCAGGAAAAGCTGTTCAACTCTCTCGATATGGTGTCTCTCATGAAAGATCTTCTAAAGAAGGGGTTAAAAATTGCATATGTCTGCACTTGGACGGGTGGCGGCGGTGCTATCTACGCAATCGGTCGAGGAGAGGAAGCTCTGGCAGATCCCTTCTGTATAGACCTTGAAAGACTGAAAAAATTATACAAAACAGAGGAAATAACAAATGTACACCAAAAAGCAAATAATGGCTGTTCTCGAAAAGGCATATGAGGACAGCAGATATCTTCTCTTCGGAGAACAGGTGGGTGGAAGTCAGGATATGCCCGCAGATATGCTTGATCGCTATGCAAAGGCATCGGGAGGAAAGCTTCCCGCAGTTATGGGACTTGATCTTGCCTGCTACGGACTTCAGCTTCCCCAGGTGGGAGTAAACAGCGAAAAATGGAAAAAGTATATCGATCAGATAACCGATTTTGCCGATAAAGGCGGAATAGTTACCGCTTCTTCTCATTTTGCAAATCCCATTCCGAGACCCGAGGCAAGAGCCCTTTGCCGCGGTGCTTTTGGCGGTCTTTCCGCTTGGGAAGAGCTTCTCACAGAAGGTACGGATCTCAATAAAATTTTCAAAGAGGAGCTTCTTATCGACGGTGAATTTCTCCGTCAGCTTGGCGAGAGAGGAGTTACCGTCCTTTGGAGACCTTTGCACGAGGCAAACAGCGGTGCTTTTTGGTACTGCGGAAGAGCCCACGGAGAGCCGGGGCTTAACTGGATGGACGGCGAATACTTAAAGAGACTTTGGAGATATATCTATAATCTCTATGTAAACGAAATGGGGCTTACAAATCTCATTTGGGTCTATGCGCCAAATAATCACGGCACATGGAGCGGCGTTTGCGATGTAAATTACTATTATCCGGGTGACGAATATGTTGATATGGTCGGAATCGACTGGTATCCAAACGATAAAGAGACGATCTTCCGTCCCAAGCATCCCTATGACAAGATGATGAATTACGGAATGGTAGCCGCCCTTACCGAATTTGGTCCGGGTCAGGCATTCCGAGCACCCGGCATTGAAAATCAAGAAAAGTTATTCAATGCACTTGATATGGTCTCTCTTATGAAGGATATTATGAAGTGCGGACTTAAGATTGCTTATGTTCTCACATGGACAGGCGGTTGCGGAGCACTTTACACCATCGGAAAAGCCGAGGAAGCACTCTCCGATCCCTTCTGCGCAACACTCGAGGACCTTCAAAAACTCTACGAATAAAAAAATGCTGAGCCGCATCAAAACGGCTCAGCATTTTTTATTTAAACAGTAATTTATCGGAAAGGGAGTTTCGCCGCCCGACGGCGACCGACGCTGCTGTCGGCTCGCACAAGCTTTTAAAAAAGCTTGATCAAAACTTACAAGCAAAAAAATCTTTAGTGCTTATCTATCTTTCTACTTAAAATTATCGGTATTTTCACGCAGGAGCACAGATGGAAAACATTATAAACTTCCTTTTTACGAGTTTTGATCGACCTTTTTTAAAAGGTCGCAGGGCGGGGTGCCTGTGCGCTTGTCGCCACCGCAGTGGCGAAACTCCCCTTATCAGCAAAATTCCTTTTTCCAAAGCTCTTTGATTTTTGCCAATGCTCTAACTCTGTCGGTATTTACCGAAAGGTCGTCATTATATGTGGGGCATACCCAGCCCCCCTCCTCAAATTCGTTCCAGGCAAACGCCATAAAATGACCGAAAAAGGAATCCTTTGCTTCGTTTCTCACAAACTGCATGAGTCTTTCCGCACCCGAGATCAGCTCCTCTTCTGTTGCTGCTTTGTGGTATGGCACATCGGGATATGTTACCCAAGGGCTGGGGATATCAATTCTCGGAGAAGGATTCCATCCGAATGTAAAATGGGGAACGAGTGCCAATGCATTCTCCTTGCATTTATCATTTCTCGCTTCGTTATGACGGATCATCTGGTCGCAAAGCTCGGAATAAGTCTCAATGTTACTCTTTGCGCATTCATAGGAGCAAAGACCGTCAACAAGCGAAAAATCAAGCGTTTCATCAAAAGCAGGAGTCACCATACTGACATAAAACGGCTTTTCTGCGCCCCTTTCCTCACATTCCGAATTAATCCGCTCCATCAGATCACGGGGAGTTGCATGGAAAATATAAACGAGAGGTCTTCCCTCTTTTTTTTCGTAAAAATCCTGCCCGAAAAGCTCTGCAAGCTCGGAAATGTCGCTGTCAGCGTAGGGATGATACGGAGTTATTATTGCGGAAATGCCTATCTTTGAACTAAGAGGGCTTTTTTCGTGCATTTTTCTTGCATAATTCAACTCGTAAACACGGTGTGAGCAATCGTTATACGTGAGACTTATATGCTCATGCGAGCCTTTATCGGGGTAATAAACATAAGCAAAGTAATCTATTCCCGCCTCTATCGCATATGAAAGCTCAATATCAAATTCCTTTGCAGTTCTTTCATGATACGATATCTTGTTTTCATCAAGAATATCCGCATAAAAGGGAGTTACATATCTATATTTTGAGTTTGAGAGAGTCCTTGTCTGATAATAACCGAAATATGTCTCGGGGGGCAGAGAACAATCCCAATTCACTGCACCAATTCTTACATTTGACATTTTTTCATTCCGAACCTTTCTTCTTTTTCTCATATCCCCAAAGGATAATTCCGAAGCACACCAAAACCAAGGCAACAGCAAGATTAAGCGGTGCAACACCTCCCTTTTCTGTCAGGAGGAGCGCCGAAAAAACAACTCCGAAAACGGGGGTAGTAAAGCTATATATGATAATACTCGACGCAGGATTATACTTTAGAAGAACCGTCCAGAGAACATAAGAAATTGCATAAATAGCAGAGAGGCACAGTAGAATGGGAAGCATACCCGCAAGATCCATTTTTCCTCCGAAGACGATTCCCGGAATAAGCATAACGACACCGCCAAATGCCATCTGATAGCCGCTAAGAACTATAGGATCCTCATCATGAGTCACAATTCTGATGATAACCACCGAGAATGAATAGGAAAGAATGGCAAGCAGGACAAGACCGTCTCCAATGGGACTGAACTTAAGGCTGAGTCCGTCAAGATTCATAATTATGATTCCCGTAAAACCGATAATGCAGGAAATCAATTTTTTAGCAGTCAGCTTTTCCTGTCTGAAAATCAGACTTGCAATAAGAGCCACTATAAAAACATCGGTGCTTTTGAGGATAGCACCCTTGACAGCAGTTGTATAACCAAGCCCCACATAAAGAAGCAAATATTGCAGAACAGTCTGCAGAGAAGAGACCAGCAAAACGCCGCCGATATTTTTCTTTTTCGGATATACCAATTTTTTTGAAAATAAGCTATATAGGATTATCGCAAAAATTCCCGCAATGGCAAATTGAAGTCCCGCCCAAAGAAGCAGAGACGGAACATGAGCCTCATCTATATAATCGTACCCCATTTTCACGATGGGAGTTGAAATGCCCCAAAGCGCACAGCACAAAAGCGCACCGAGTGCGGTGAGAAGCTTGTTGCTTTTGATGTTTTTCATTGTCTGAACCTCTTTATGTTTTTTTCTTGTATATTATATCAAATGTTAGGTTGGTTGTCAATAAATAACCGAAAAAAGCAATTGTTATATATAAAAATGTTTGTTTTTAATAATATATCACATTTACATGCTCAGCTTCTTTCATATTAACAGTAATTTGTCGAACTGTAGAATACTGACAAAAAAATGTAATGATCTGTAGGGGACGACGCCCTCGACGTCCCACAAAAAACATGAAATAATCGTGAGTTTTAAATAAAAAACGGGACATCGATGGCGCCGTCCCCTACAAAAACACGCCTTCGTCTGTTCGACAAATCCCTATTTTAAAAAAGGCATCGTAATGATGTCTTTCAGCGTGTCAAAACTTTCTCTATACACCGAAATTCCCTGTCAACTTTCGTTTGCAGGGAATTTTTTATAATCATTTTAAATTACTTGCTATTGATAGTGTCAATCAAACAACACACTGTTGAAACAAATCCTTAAAAATGTGTAAAATTATATTAAATTGATTTTAAAACCTATATCATATAGCCAAACATAAAAATGTCGATCACTTTTCCGTGATATTGGCATCTATCTCATCAAGCAACTCTTTAGATGAAGAATTAACTTTTCTGACAAAAAGACAGCCTGTTTTTTTGAGCCATTCGTAATCGGTTCTTTCTGTAAATACGGTGACGCTTACAGGATATTCAAAATATGTCAAATTTAATGTCGTCAATTCTCCGTTTCGTCTCCTTATCAGATTTTTAGATAATTTTTCTTTATACTTTGAATTATGTATTATGGTATGAATATATATTTCGTCCGGTGGGAATCTATGTTTTATAAAACGATTGAATTTTTTGTTATTATCATAAGTGTCTAAAACATATTTAACACAAGCTTCTGTTAATGCAAACTGTGCCCAGCCTTTATATACATGCCATTTCTTACCATTATACTTGAAAATTCCTGTTCTATACTTAATTCCAAGTCGATTGAATCGAGACACTGCAACGCAGATTGCTTTAGCAACAAAGGATTTACTTTTAAAATCTGTAAACCAATAACCAGCCCACTTCATATAGTCTTTTTTATCAATGGACATAGTTATATCTTCTGCTTGACAATATTCTAATTCATTGTTTAGAAAAAAATTGTGAATTTCTTTTGGAGAAAATAAAGGATAATCTTGCCCCTGCAGTAAAACAAACCTTGAATATTTACCATAATTCAATGCCAATCTTATGGTTTCCATGGTCGCAATAATAGAATTGAAGCCACCCCAATAGTTGTCTATTCTATTTAGATTAAAATGTACATTTGTATGCACATTTGCGCTTGCAATGAAAGGATCAATATCAACCTTGTTATCAACATGGACAAAAATGGCATCATCACCATATTTAAGTGCATTTGCAACGCGACCAAGCAGCTCCGGGTTATTGTGACAAAGGTAAATGTAAGCTATGTTATCTGTTTCATTTCCACAACCTGAACAATTTATTAAATTCATGTGTAATTCTTAACCTCCAGTGAATCAAAAGATTAATTTATTCACATTATAACACAAAGAGTGAATTTTGTCAACACTTTCAGCGTACACAGAAAACTCCTATTGTGTTTGTTTCAGTGGTAAAATATGAATAACATAACGAGATTTGGAGGAAACCATAATGATTAAAGGGTTGCCGGAAAAACTTCAGACACTTAGGATGAAATACGGTTATTCTCAAAAGCAAGTAGCAGATACAATCAAGGCATCACCATCAATAATTTCCGGATATGAAACCGGGGAAAGGACGCCGAGCACTGATGTTATTCTAAAATTAGCCGATCTTTATAAATGCAGTACTGATTATTTACTTGGTAAAAATACGTTACACCCGCCAATAATATTAGACACAAGCGGTTTGACCGATGCTCAAATCCAAGCAATTCAAAATTTAATTATTTCGATAAGAGACAAGCAATAAAATAAAATAGCCATGACAAATAAATGCCATAGCTCATATATTCTCGTTGTTGAAACTCCCTTTTATATTTTTTCTGATTAAACAACAAAAGGACCTTGAAGAAGATTTCTGCAAAGTCGTAAATTTCAAAACATCCCTCTGCCGATTCGGCAGAGGGATGTTTTTTATCGTAATTATAAATTACTTGCTCTTGATAGCTGCCTGTGCCGCT
>CAYPKQ010000101.1:0-9457 GCA_964411355.1 uncultured Lachnospiraceae bacterium | reverse complement strand
GATAGGAATCGTGATTTATTATCAGCTCTCTCGTGCTTCCGTCACCGGGATCATTTTCCTCGGCTGCAGTCATATAAACATCAAATTCAACTGTTTTTCCGCCAACCTCATAGGAATAAATGATTCCGCTATAATGATTTCTCTTGATGCCCGTATCAGCAAAGCCACGGTGAGCAATATTAAGAGGAAGACGGGTCATTGTCATTTCGGGAAGGCTCATTGCCGCATCAAGAACGCCATCGGTATCATCAGAAATAACACCAATAGCTCCGCTGTTTATTGCACCGAATATCTCTGCGGCATCGGGCGTATCCGAAATGCACCCCCAAACACCGACCTGACGGTTATAGAGATACTGAACGGTGTCCGCCTTGCAAAGCTCGCCAGGGAGAATGGCAATAGTTGCCATATTCCTATAAAGCTCCTTGCGAAGTGCGATGCAATCATCCTTTGTAAGCTCTGTTTTCGAGGAAAAGCTCTCTGTATAGTCGATAACACCGCCAACAAGCGGAGCTACAGCTCGTCCTGCTGAAAGCACCTCCGGCGAAGAGCTTATAAGGAAGGAATCCGCAAAATTCTCGTTCAGCCATGAGCCCACAGCAATAGCCGCTGTTTCAGTTTCAACTCGGAATGCGGGAATCACCTTATAATCCATTGCCGAGATCACCTCGGAAACGGTGGAATATGCCACACCTGCATCATTTGTCACGGTGAGGCTTTCATCTGCGATAAAAACAGCCGTTGCAGGGAGCATTTCTCCTGCCATAAGCTCCGAAAGCTCCGCCGAGCTGTTTACAATGCGAACAGCAGATATGTCGCCTACAATGTTAGTCACAGGCTGTGCCACAGTTACATATGAGGGCACTTCTGCAGCAAAAGATACGACAGTCATAAACATTACCGCAAAGACAAGCCCCAAGAATTGCATTGACTTTTTCATATTTTTCCCTCCAAAAAGAAATTTTTTTCTTCAATTTAATTTTATCACGGTATAAGATCTTTTTCAATACTAAAAATCATCAGCTTTGTTTATATTTCTATCACAAAATCTTGACTTTTTTTGAAAATAATGTTATAATTATTAAAACAAATCGTCATGGAGAAGAAGATGCAGATAGAAAATATATACAACATTCAAAATAATATCAAATACTCTTCCGAATACTTTGAGGGGCATGCACATGAAAACTTAGAGTTAAACTTCGTTTTAAGCGGTTCTCTTGTTATTACAAGCGGAAATAAGGTTTTTGAGCTTCACGAAAATGACATTCTGTTTACAAACAGCTATGTTTTTCATTCTGCGGTTTATCACGGTAATGATAAAACAATCGTGATGAATATCCAATTTGTTTCAAAGGATTTTAAGGAAAAATATACCGATTCTAATGCTTATTTCACACTTGATAAAACAGGAAGCTTACTTCTTCAAGCTTTTCTTTCCGAGCTTCCTCATCTCGATGAAAAAAACTCCGATTCGCTCTATGGAAGCCATATATCAATATCATCCATAAAGATTCTTGAAGTACTTCTTTCCCGGCTAACTCCCAATGATTTTATGAACAATACTCTGACTCTTAAATCAGCTTATATATATAATGCTGCTGTGAATTATATGAAAGAAAATATAAAAAACACCCCTACTCTTGATGATATTTCGGATCATGTTGGCTATAGCAAAACGGGGCTGCGAAATATTTTCACCAAGTACACCGGAAAAAGCGTTATGGAATATTTCAACGAGATTCAAATGCAAAATGCCAAAGACCTAATATTAAGCGGGAAAAAAGCTACAGAGATTGCGGATGAATTCGGTTTTTCTTCACTTTCCTATTTTTCCCAAAAGTTCAAGAATACTCTGGGATACACCATTAGCCATTGTCAAAATGGAATGAAATCAAAAAAATAATCACACTGCGTGTCTGATAAAGGTCCTTCTCTTTAATTTCTCTGCCGACAGTTTTCTAAATACTTGTTGCAGCCTTCCTCGAAGGTGAGTATTGTTTCTATCGCCATTTTGATCTTTTTCCCCTTCAAATCTTCAATATGTATATCGGACACATCATCAAGGTTTTCACCAAAATGATGTGTCCAACTTTTTTGTTGATTATTTTTTGCAATAAGATTTTACAACGCTTCGTTGAAATTGTAAAAAAACTCACAAAGCCTTATAATTTAAGGATTACCTTGCAGCCTCTTCGATAGCAACTGCAATTCCAAGTCATCAAACGCTCACTTTTCCGCTTTTTCTCTCATACTTTTACAATCGGCTGAGATATGAATATAAAAGAAAATATGAGGAGCTCAGGAGAAAAAAAGCCAAAGGGAAAGAACCGCACGAGCACAAAATATCGGACAGAGCCGATAAAAGTACCGTGCTATCAAAAACAACATTGTTTTCTTGTGATTTACATAAGCTCGTTTATTTGCACACGATAATCTTTGTAAGGCAAAGGAAAATGGAGATAAAAATGTAAAAAAGAAAAAAGTGCGGCACTATTTATAAAATGAATCAGGAGCGGATCACCCAAATAATTAAATGCACAATGTATAACAGATGTACCTATATCGGTAAGAAGTCCCGCAACTCTCGGATCGGGCATTGCGAAGCGTTGGGAAAGATAGCGCAATGATGCGCCAAGCTCTCCGTCAGGACCTCCATACTGCGAAAGTATCACCTTTGCAGCTCTTGCGTCGGGGTTCTTAATTTTTACCGGGTATTGCAGTCTCTTCTCATATTCCCACATATCAGCATCCTCCTTCGCCGTTCTCCCAAGGCATATATCCCGCATTCCACAGCCACTTGTCACTGTCATTTATGCTGTATGCCACCAAAGGGCCATACTGCTTCGTAAATTCAGCAACGAGCGTATGCCTGGTTTTCATATATTCTTTTATCATCTCAAGAGCTTCCATGCAATTCGGATGAGTGTCAAGATAGAGACGAAGCTCATCAATAGCAAAGCTGATCCTATTTATTTCTTCAAGTGCTGCATTTCTGTTTCTTGAATTCATATTCATGTTATCCGGTCTTACCATGCTCTGCCTCCATACGGAAGATCCAGCTTCATAAAAAGTGTTCCTCTTTTCATGGCATCAGCCGGAGAATAGAGCTTTTCGAAGGGTTGACTCAGCACATAAGCCATTGCAAGAACCATGTTTTCCCTTTTGCCCTCGCAACCCGCTCCGGCGGTATCGTTCCCGCCGTTTTCACAGCAATCACCGCAGGACGGGAGCTGTTCCATCGCCGAAATCGAGCGTCTTTCGCCCGAAAAAGCGGGAGCATATCTGTAATTTCTGTCTTGTTGCATTGGTTTTCTCCTTTTCTGCGCAGTTTGTCATTTTTCTGCGCCTATTTATATTTTATGTCGAATTTTGTTTTTTGTTAAAAATAAGAGAATAAACCAAACAATTTTATAAAACAAAAAAGTTCTGTAACAATGTTGTTCTCTACAACACTTATTACAGAACTTTTTTATTCAATTACCCCTCAAAAGAGAGTATATAGCTGTATACCGGCTGACCGCCGTCAACGATATTGACCTCGGCATCGGCAAATTTTTCGGAAATAGAACCTGCAAGCTTTGCGGCATCTGCTTCTTCCACACTGTCACCGTAATAAAGGGTAATAAATTCGGGATGTTTGCCTTCTGCAATTTCGTCGGCAAGCTCAATAGCCGCAGAACTGATATCCTCGCCCACAAAAGCAAGTTTATCCTCGTTCATGGCAAGAATCTGTCCCTCTTTTATATCCTTACCGTCAAAATCAGAATCTCTTGCGGCAAAGGTTATCTGTCCCGTGAGAACATTCTTTGCTGCATCTCTCATCGCCTCTTCAAGCTCAGCACAATCAAGAGTAGGATCAAAATTAAGAGCGGCTGAAATCCCCTGGGGAATGGTTCTTGTGGGAATAACGATAATCTTTCTGTCGGTTGCAAGCTGTGCAGCCTGCTCTGCCGCCATTACTATATTCTTATTATTGGGGAAAATAAAAACATTCTTTGCAGGCACGGACCTGCAGGCTCTGAGAATATCCTCTGTGGAGGGATTCATGGTCTGACCTCCCACAACCACCTTTTCGCATCCAAGCTCGATAAAGAGATTTACCATGCCCTCTCCATTTGCAACGGCAACCATACCGTAATCATTTTCGGGAGCAGCAGGCTCGAATTCTTCTTTTTTAGACTTCTTTGCCAGCTTCTTTAGGCGGTCGCGAAGCTGAACTCTCATGTTCTCAATCTTGATCTTCTCGAGCATACCGTATTTTGAAGCCTCGTCAAATGCCTTGCCGACGCTATCGGTATGAACATGAATTTTAATTATTTCATCATCATCAACCACAACAACGCTATCGCCTATGGAAGAAAGGAACTCGCGAAGAGCCGCAGTATCATTCTTCACCGCAGTAGTGCGGTCAACGATAAATTCGGTACAATAAGTAAAGGTTATATCTTCCTCACTCATAACCTCGGGATCAACAACCCCCTCATCGGTGAAAACACCTTCTTCGCCGGGCTCTATTATCTTACCCGATTTGAGATATGAAAGGATACCCTCAAGAATGACGATATATCCCATTCCGCCCGCATCAACAACGCCCGCCTTTTTAAGCTGAGGAAGCATCTCGGGGGTCTCTGCCAGAGTCTTTTCGCCCTGCTCTATTGCAGCCTCAATGGTGCTGACATTATCAAGACCGTCCTTTGCGGCAAGGGTCGCAGCTTCCGCCGCCATTCTGGAAACGGTAAGCACTGTTCCCTCGGTGGGCTTAAGCACCGCTCTGTATGCCGCATCAACTCCGCTTGCAAGAGCACTTGCAAAATCTGCGGAATCAAGGCTGTTTTTGCCCCGGCAGGCATTTGAGAAGCCACGGAAAAGCTGAGAGAGAATAACACCGGAATTTCCCCTTGCTCCTCTGAGAAGTGCCGAGGCTACTGCAGACGAAACCTCATCAATACCGGTATTATCGTCGATATCCATATCGCCCAAAACGTCAATTGCGGCTGAAATGGTCATTGCCATGTTTGTTCCGGTGTCTCCATCCGGAACGGGAAAGACATTGAGCGCATCTATGCTCTTTTTCTGACGGCAGATATTATGCGCCGCAGAA
The DNA here is from genome assembly GCA_964411355.1 of uncultured Lachnospiraceae bacterium. Classification (GTDB taxonomy): domain Bacteria; phylum Bacillota; class Clostridia; order Oscillospirales; family CAG-272; genus SIG710. The sequence continues at coordinate 4,353 of CAYPKQ010000101.1, read as the reverse complement.
ATTATTGCGTCCCCGAACTGTTTTCCTGTTATCATGTAGGAAAAACCTCCAAAAAATTTATCTTTGATCGTTTGTTATAACACACCAAAAAACGTTGTTATCACAACGCCCAATGTATTATACACCATATTTGTTGATTTGTCAACAACTTTCGCAAAATATTTCTAAAAATTACAGCGGATGTCTGTCTCTGACAACGGAAAATGACTCTTTTGCAATTTCCACCGTCTCTGCAATATCCTCATCGGACAGAGCATAATTTATAAAATGATTATGATGATTCGTAAAGAACACTCTGCGCTTTACACATTCGGCAATCCATTCCTGATGAAGCTTAAGCGAAGGATCATCGGCAATGCGCAGATAGAAAAGTGAGGGCACACCCGTAACATGAAGATCAAAATTAAATTCCTTTGCAGCTTCTTCAAGTCCGTTTTTAAGCTTTGTTCCCTTTTCGATAAGAATTTTGGGAAGATCAAGCTTTCTCATTTTTTCAATGCAAGCTATTCCCGCAGCAAATGGAACTGCGCTCATCCAATATGAGCCTGTATAGGAGATGGAAGAGATAGCATTCTTCATAAATTCCTTACCGCAAAGAGCACTGACGTTATATCCGTTTGCAAGAGCCTTGCAGAAGCAGATCATATCCGCTTCAAAGCCGAAATAATGGTCAGAACCCGCAAGGTCGAGTCTGAAGCCCGCTCTGACGTCATCAACAACGAGAACAGTGCCCTCCTCGGTACATTTTTTCCTTACAAACTGCCAGAAGCCTTCTGCGGGAAGCACGTTATCCATAAAGTTACCGTGCATATACGGCTGACCGATAACGGCGGCTATCTCACCCTTGTATTTTTCAAAAACCTCTTCAAGCTGAGTAAAATTATTCCACTCAACATAGATATTATGCATAACATCCTCTTCGATGACACCGGCATAATCAATTTTCTGTGTCCATGGAGCAACTCCATGATAATATCCCTTAAAGAATACGATCTTTTTCCTATGAGTATGGGCTCTTGCCGCCATTATAGCAAGAGTTGTCACATCATTTCCGTTCTTTGCAAAGAAAGCCCAGTCCGCACATGCAACCGTGTCAACAAGAAGCTCCGCAAAATCGATCATCTTGGTATTTGGCAAAGTTGTGCAATCGGAAATAGCCCTCTGCTTTGCTGCTGCCGCATCAACATCGGGGTCGTGATAACCGAGAATATTAGGACCGTAAGCGCACATATAGTCGATAAATCTGTTTCCGTCAAGATCCCAAAGATATGTTCCCTCTGCCTTCTGCGAATAAAGCGGAAAAGCCTCGATTGGAACATAGCAGCCCTCGGCAGGTCCCTGATGACCGTAAATTCCCGAAGGGATAACACGGCAAGCTCTTGCGAAAGCCTCTCGGCTTTTATTATACTCATTAATACTATGCATACCGTTTCTCCTTTCAGGCAAGATAGAGTGAAACTCTGTCAAGTATTCTGTTTACGTTATCTATCTGCGAGATCATTCCGCAAATGCGAACCTTTCCCTCGCCTACCGCAGCTACTGCATTGATCTTTCCGTCAAAAAGATCACGGGCAACTTCAAGAGATACAAAGCGCATCTCGGAAAAGCTGACCTCGGGTGCTTCCTTCATAAGTGAAAGAGTATGATCCTTGGCTCTTATTCCCAAAGCAATATCCTCTCCTATGCCGAAAAGAATATCACCGTCAACGATATTGGAGGCAGAGAACATTCCGACCTTATCACAATTTCCTATCTGAACCACCGCATTTCCGATAACATTCAGCATAAGAACTGTAGATTTTTCAAAAAATTCTTTGTTCTCAAGCTTTTTCGGCGCAGGACGAAGATATTCGGAAAGAATATCGGTAAGCTTAGTAAAAGCACCGAGAAGGAATCCGAGATGATGGAAGCCGCTGACGGGCAAAGGCGTTGATGTTCCGTCGATAAGCCCGTTGAATTTTGCGCAGGATGAAAAATAAAGCTTAATTGAGCATCCCTTTGTGCCCTCTCTCATCTCTGCTTTTCCGTTTTCAATAGAGAGTGTTCCCGAGGGACCGTCCTTAACGGAAAAACCAATAGAAATATTTTTATTTTCCACCAGCACACGAGCCGCATCATCAAGCTCAAGCAGCTTTGGAATTGAACCGAGCACTGCAAAAAGATTGCAAAATGCCAAAACTCTTTCGTCTCTCATATATTTCCTCTATTAAAATAAATTTACCACAATATTATACCATTATATTAGTCTTTTGTCAACCGGAAATAAAGTTGCCTATCACTTTATTTTTCTGAAAAAAATTTTCGTTGATAATTCAACAAAAAGGCATCTCCCACATAAGATTGGGAGATGCCTTTGCTGTTTTGTTATTCACACATAATGGACATTGAACCAAAATTATTGTTTAACGATATAATTTACAATATGACTGACATATGCGTCCTTTTTCATTCTTTCCGGGTGTCCTACTCTTATAACTCTCGACGTATTATTGCCAATCACTCCATCAAAAGTCCAACTGCTCATTTTCTTTTTTCCGATTTCCACAAATTTTGTTATGGAATCAGAAATTGTGTCAAACAGTTTTTCTATCTGTGCATCATACCCTTTTGTATAAAATACAATATTCATAGGCTTAAGTATTTCGATTTCTTTTCTTAGTATCGGGAGGCACAAATCACGCATGGAGTCAGTAGTTGTATCAATCGTATCAGAGTTATTACATTTCACCATATTTGTAAAAGCAATTTGCTCCCAAGCATTTTTATCGTAAAGACTATTCGCTATTTCTTTGGTATAATTCCAATATGCCAACCTACATTTTGATACAATTCCTCGGCTCTTTTGGTTGCATCTATGAATTGTCCATATTTTTCTCCCGGAGTTCCTCTGGCAACCTTTCCCACAAACAGAACCTTATATTTGCTATCATAATATTCATCTCCTACCTGCCATATTGAAACAGGAAGAGATAACCCGGTATTTTCACTTCTGCATTTTCGACAGAAGTCTGATTTTCCTATGTTTATTTCTTCGTATTTTCTAAAAATTTTCTCCTCATACTCATTCATTTATGTAATCCTCTATCTCCTTTAATGCCTTATGCACAATTTCAGTGATTTTATTACTGGCAACATCTGTTTCTCCATCGTTAAAGCTAAAAATGTTTTCATAATTGTACCCACCGCTTATTCTGTTACTTTTATAAGAAAGTGTCATTCTTTATTTCATTAACAGGCTTATCTGTATTTCCAAACATATTTACACCTCTTTCATACCTTATGTATTTACATACATTATCCATGTAACATTATATCATGTATAGACAAGAAAGTCTATAGTTTTGGAAAAGGCTGTTTAACAAAAAATACTGAAATTAACAAAATATGCTTGAATATTGCTTCAAAAAGATGTATAATGTATCAATAATGAAAAGTTAAAACCGAAAGGATGATAGAAAATGGGATGTACTCATGATTGTTCAAGCTGTTCTTCCGGATGCTCCTCAAAGCAGCCCGAGAGCTTGATCGCAGCACTTAATGATTTAAGCAATGTTAAACACGTTATAGGCGTTGTCAGCGGCAAGGGTGGTGTCGGGAAATCACTCGTAACCTCGATGATGGCAGTAAATATGCAGAGAAAGGGCTATAAATGCGCCATTCTCGATGCGGATATCACAGGTCCTTCTATTCCCAAGGCATTCGGAATAAAGCAGGGCGTTGACGGTGATGAGCACGGTATGATTCCGCCTCACTCCACCACCGGCATCGACATTATGTCTGTCAATCTGCTCATGGATGAGGAAACTCAGCCCGTTGTTTGGCGCGGTCCTGTTATTGCAGGAGTTGTAAAGCAGTTCTGGACAGACATTATCTGGAATGATATCGACTATATGTTCGTTGACTGCCCTCCCGGAACAGGTGATGTTCCGCTGACAGTTTTCCAGTCTATTCCACTTGACGGAATAATCATCGTAAGCAGCCCTCAGGAGCTTGTTTCGATGATAGTCGAAAAGGCGGCAAATATGGCGAGTATGATGAATATTCCCGTGCTCGGTCTTGTTGAGAACATGAGTTATGCAAAATGCCCCGATTGCGGTAAGGAAATAAAGATATTCGGAGAGAGCCATATTGAAAGCGTTGCCGAAAAATTCGGCTATGATATGCTCGGCAAGATCCCGATGGATTCCAAGCTCGCAGCACTTGTGGACAGAGGCATGATCGAGCTTATGGAGAATGATTATCTCGATAAGGCGGCCGACGTAGTTGAAGAAAAACTGAAAGATTAAAGCAAGATCAAGAAACAGTAATTTATCGAACTGTTGAAGATGTATTTTGTAGGGGACGGCGACCTCG
>CAYPKQ010000100.1:0-9494 GCA_964411355.1 uncultured Lachnospiraceae bacterium | reverse complement strand
CATTTTTTTAATAAAGCAAAAGGATATAAAATGGTTTATTTTAATAAGAGCCGTAAAATTTCTACGCTTCCTTTAAATCTTGTTCGCCATTGTTGCGAGGATTGCACTTCATTTCCAAATCAAATAACTCTTCATAATCATGAGGTGCTGGAGATCAACACCTTGCTTGAAGGCACGCTTATCATGACCGTCGGAGACAGAGAATATATAATGCACCCGGGCGATTCTGTGCTTATAAATCCTTTTGAATTTCACAGCGGAAAATGGCAGGACTGCCAAAGCGGCTGCCTGCTGGGATACACCTTGGATCTGAAAAAGCTTCTGTCATTTCCAAGCTCCAATCTCTATCCTGCCCACTTGGGGCTTATAGATAACAACAGCCGCTTCGATGAATTTTATGAGGGAGATAACCCCATAAGCGCGGGCATAATGAAGCTGGAAAGCTTCTTCAAAAACGGAAATATTGCCTCTGAATGTATCTCTCTTGCCATAACATACGAAATTCTCGGAGAGCTGTTTGAACTTCACTATACAGAATCCAACGACAAGCAAGGCACAACAAAAGATATTGAATTTATGAAAAAGGTATCGAGATATGTGGAGAACAATTACAATGCAAATATCACAAGCGCCGATGCCGCAACTGCTCTTTATATGACCCACTCCACGTTTTGCCGCAGATTCAAGAAAAATTACAGCATGAGCTTCAGCAATTACCTCTGCAAATTCAGAATAAATCTGGCAAGCGAAGCATCCCTCGATGACTCTATGTCGATCACCGAGCTTGCAGCCTCCGTTGGCTTCTCCGACTATTGCTATTTTTCAAAAGCCTTCAAAAAACACACAGGCAAATCCCCTGCCGTCTATTTTAAGAAATGGCAAAAACACACAAAATAATATAAAAGTGCTGTTATAAATGCAGATAAAGCATTTGTAACAGCACTTTTTTTGACAATCTTTTATACGAATAAAAGCTTTTTAATCTTCAGTTTTCTTATATTCGTTTTCACGAATTCCGGGGTATTTTTCATCAAGATATCCCTCGCGGTATGGATTTACACCATCGGATACCTGCTCGGGCTTGTTTGCAAGCGACCAGCTCTTTTTATAATAGAAACGGTTATGGAAATTGTTTTCGATTTTTCCCGCCTTTTCGAGAGCATTCATGCAAGCACGTATGCAGCCCTTTGCGCCGCAGATAGCAAAATATCCGGTGTGATCCAAAATGTAGTTGTAATACCCCATAACTTTATCTGTTTCGGGCTTGCGGCCCCATCTTCCGTTTGCTATCGTATAGGACATTATATATGCTTCCTCTTCGGTCATTTCGCTGTTTCGAACATCAAATGCCATATTGGGAAATTCCTTTTTAAGGAATGGGGAGCACTCGTTGTTCATGCCGTGATGAGAAAGCGTACAACGTCCCATTCTCACATCACCGTACCAAATATCCTTTTCACCAAAGCTTACAGTCAGCCTCTTATTTACATCCTTAACATCGGGAACAGCATTTCCGGGGCACTCTCTTGCACAAGCACCGCAATGGATACAAATATCGCCCGTATCGAGAATGGGATCGCTCTCAAGCTCGCAATCGGTAAATATAAGTCCAAGACGAATACGGGGACCGAATTTTTTGGTAAGGAACACCTTGGAAAAGCCTATTTCACCGAGTCCGCATCCGGCAGCTATCACTCTGACACTGCAAACAACATCCGGGGGAATTTCCTCGCGCACAGGCTCAGCGGTTGTTCCGTTCCCCTCGGGGACTGCGGGATAGTGAAGGACCGCCTCCCAGCCGTGATCCTCTATGAAGCAAGCCAGCTCGTATGAAAGACGCGGACGGAAAAGCTCATTGAGCTTGTTATACGAATAAAATGTATAGTTATGCCAATGAGTTCCCTCCTCGATTCCTCGATAAGTTCCTCTGGGAATACGCATGGCAACTGCTATGACAGATTTGGCATCTGGAAAATATGTTTTTGGCGACATAAGAAACGGAGCATCCGCAAAGCGCTCGATATTTCCTATCGCAATGCAATCAATACCAAGCTCTGCCGCCTTGTCCTTTATCATTTGAGACGTAAGCTTCATCATTGCTTCCCTCCCACACTCCATGCTTCTCTTTTGCGGAAGTTATTTTCAAATTTATTTTGAAGAAGCTCCTGCTGTTCAAGGCGGCAAAGACAAGTTCTATTACAAAGTGCCGCAATGCGGTCAGGCTTTGCTTTTTCAGCAAAACGGTTTTTGCAAGCTCCGTTTTTGCAGGAACGGCAAATATCGTAATTGATACTTGCCACCTTCATCTTTTTTCCGCAAACGTCAAGCTCCGTGGTGTTCTCGGTATCGATAGCCCCAAGAGGACAGCTCTCGGCACATTTTCCGCAAGCATCGCATATGTGTCCTTCAAAGAGAGGAGTTTCTTCGATTTCGGCATCTGTAATGATCATATGGAATCTTTGACGGGAACCAAGCTCCGGAGAAAGGAAAATACCGTTCAGTCCTATCTCACCAAGGCCCGCAGCTACCGCGGCATAGTCAAAATCGGGATAAACATTCGGTGCGGGACGGCCATCTGCAACAGAAACGCCCTGAGGGGCAATTTCGGTAGGATTTGGGAAAAGCGGGCACGCTTCCCAGCCGTTATCCTCAATAAAGCTTACCAAATCATAGCAAGCAACTGCCAAAAATTCATCCTCAAGCCAATTTTTGCCGTATTTTGCATAGTCACCAAAGTTTGTCCCCTCTTCAACTCCGCGAAGCGAGCCGCGGCAAATACGTTTTCCAACCATAATTACGGTTTTTCCCTCGGGAAAAATAGAAAAAGGGTTATGACTTGCCTCAATGCCCTCAAATCTTGCTTTTGATGCAAAGCCTATCATATCGATGCCGATCTTTTTTGCTGCTTCTTCAACCTTTTGCTTAAAATTCTGCGTATTCATAGTCTTTTTACGCCTCCTTATTAAAATTACACCTTCATTTTACATCCGCACAATTTAAAAGTCAATCACAACATTCAACACTGATTTATATTTTCGCAACTTGACAAGACACATAAGTTGTGTTATACTGAAAGCGAGGTGAAGACTTTGGGAAATATAAAAACTGCAAACCTGACTGAGCTTACCGCTTTATTTTCGTCATCAAAAAAGACCGGAAAGGCTTTTGTGTCAAAACGTGATTTTTACAGTTTAAGTTATAGATATAGCGGAAAAGTTTTAATTGAAGAAAACGGAAAAAGTATGTTTTCTGAAAAAGGAAGCATCACATTCATCCCGAAAGGGGTGTCATATACAACACAAATTGTCGAGGATATGAACATGGCACTGATTCATTTCAAGCTTGACAACGATACTGATTTTCACAACTCAGAGGTTGTTGAAATTAAGGATGCAAGTGTTCGTTTGCTATTCGAAAAGGTTATACATAATTTTCATATAAATTCGCCCGTTGATTTCCACTGCTTGTCCGCCTTTTACGAGCTGATTGCAAGGCTTGATGATATTTCAAAAAAAGAAAGCACAAAAAAGATTCCCGAAAAGATACAAAAGGCAAAGGAGTTTATGGAGCAAGAGTATTCCGATCCATCTGTTTATATAGAATCTGTCGCTGAAAAATTTGGGATAAGCACCTCTTACCTGCGTCGAGAATTTTTGCGTGGATACGGAACGACTCCCATTGATTTTTTAAGAGCTGTTAGAATCGGTAATGCAAAAAATCTTTTGATGCTGGAACATCTTTCAGTATCGGAAATCGCCGTGCAATGCGGCTTTTCAAGCGATAGCTACTTCATACAGGTATTCCGTAAAACTGTTGGCGAATCACCAACAAAGTATAGACAGCGCATTTCCCAAAAAATAGAGATTTCGCTTTAACCTGATTGGCAAAACAAAGCAATATAAAAAGCTGTCCCAAATGCTTTTAAAGTGCATTGGGGACAGCTTTTTTATTTCAATATTTTTTACCTTGTCGGGAACGCGGGATTATACATATAATAATTCTTTGAATCCAGCTTATCTCTCACCATGCCCATCGCTTCGCCGAACTTATCATTTCAAACAAATGCCCGAAAAGCCTTATAAATCAAGTGTTCACGGAAGTTTATTATATAGCGCATAAACCTCTTCCGCAAAGGAATAGGTTCATTTTGTTAAACTCAAATAAGAATGATCAACTGTTCAAATTCTGTTTTGATGCATCTGTTTTATAGTCGCTTGCCGAAATTCCCGTGTGCTTTTTGAAAAAATGACTGAAGGCATAACTATCGCAGAAACCAAGAATGTTTGAAATCGTTCCTATTCCAATCTCTCCGTCCGCCAGAAACCGACAAGCATCCTTCAATATCAGTTCATGTTTATATTTTATGGGAGATTTTCCAATAGCCGCAAGAAAATTTCTTCTCAGCTGAGATTCACTGATATGGCAAAGCTCTGCAAGATCGGATACCGAAAACTCCCTTCTGTAATTTTCACGAATAAAATTCAGTGCCGGAGCTATTGAAGGGTGCAATGACACGATTGGGCCTTTCTCTATGCTTTTTACACACATTGATAATAGCTTATAAAGCTCGGAATATATAAAAAGCTGAGATGCAAAATCTTTTTTTGCCTGTCCGGAAATTATTTTTTCAAAGTAATCTCTCACAGATCTGTCCGCCGTCTCCGATATCAGTATTGGATGCTTGGAAAATGCAACAGGCTCTCCGCTGCCAATCTCGGTGAGCTCAAGCTCTATCTGCATGGTCCTTATATCTTTGCCGCAAACGGTGCTGATTTCATAATTATATGGTACACAGTTTGGCGGCAGATATATTAAACTTCCCGTTTCTCCCGAAAGCGAAGAACCTTCCCAGCTATAGATATATTTACCGCTTGAAATATAAAGCAAACCGGTACGAACACGATTTTTTATATAATTATTAAGAACCCTTGGCGAATAAGCAAATGCAAGCTTTATTTCGACTTTGATGTTTGAAAGATCGAAAAGCATAAAGAATACACCTCCGAAAACAGTATAACAAAAAACGAATGAAATGTCAAGCGTGATGCGTGTTTTCTGCACAACCTTGCGTAGATTTTGCATTTACATTCGTTTTTTTATATTGTATACTTGACATATCGAGTAATTTGGAGGTACAAACATATGAAAAAACTAAGAGGAACCTCGCTTTTTTGCGGAATCGGAGTTGAAATTGATGAGATGCGCGAGCATATTGAAAAAGCGGCTTCTGTTGGAATAAATGCGCTTTTTACATCGCTTCAGCTTCCCGAAGCTGATAAGGACGAGCTTTTCCGTGATTTTTCTATAATGTCGGAACTTGCTCACCGCCATGGCATGATAGTTGAAGCGGATATAAATCACCGCACATCCGATATTTTCGGTCTTGATCTCCACGATATTGAAGCATTCAAGAAATTGGGGGTTGACTATGTGAGAATTGATGGAGCATATACCGACGAGGATATAGTCAAAGCTACACATAATGATGTGGGTGAGACCATAGTTTTGAACGCCGCACTTGCAACCGATGATTGGCTCTCGCATCTATGTAAGCTTGGAATTAAAAGTGAGCAGGTATCCTTCTGCCATAATTATTATCCAATGAGATACACGGGACTTACTGCACAGGACACGCAGAGAATGAATGATGTGATCCACCGTTACGGCTTTAGAGTCAGCGGTTTTCTTGCTTCGCAGACGCATAAGCGTATCGGCTGCTCTATCGGTTTGCCCACTCTTGAACGCCACCGTGAAATGAATGTGTTTACGGCAGTGCAGGAATCATTTTTGCTTGGAATGGACGATCTCTTTTTCGGAGACGATCTTGCCGATATAAGCGAGCTTAAAGCATTGTCCGAGGCAGATGACGAAATAGTTACCATCAGAATACATCCTCTCATAGAAGGGGAAATCATGGACTGGCTGCTTGATCGCCCCTTGGGGCAAACACAAAACGGTCTTGAAATGATATTGCGATCAAATTACATGAGATCGTCATATCCGGGAAATGCGGATGATACGCCCTCATGCACAAGAAGAAGAGGTGATGTTACTATTTGCAAATCACCTCTGCTAAGATATTCCGGAGAAATACAGCTTGTGAGAAAAGATCTTCCAATGGATCCGCACATAGGACTTATAGGCAGAATTATTGATGAAGACCTTCCGCTTCTCGATATATTCAAATCAAGAAAAATGTTTAAACTTATAAGAGATTGAAAATGAAAAAAATCGGAAAAATAAAGACATATTCTTCATCTGAAATTGAAGATTCTTATGTAAGCATAGGCTTTGAATGTCTTGATCGTGAGCTGATAAGACCCGAGATGTGCTATGATATTCTTGCATTGGCGGGTGTCAAATATGCCCGCTGTCAGACAGGCTGGGCAAGATGTGAAAAGGAAAAAGGCATTTATGATTTCGCATGGCTTGACAGTGTTGTTGACAATCTGCTCTCTCGAGGTGTGAAGCCATGGTTTAATGTGGGATACGGAAATCCGATTTATATGCCCGTTGCTCCCAATCCCACAGCCGTTGGATGCGTGCCGCTTTACTATGGCGAAGAATGCCTTGAAGCTTGGAAAAGCTATGTAAAAGCACTCACGGAGCATTTTGGAGACAGAATAACCCACTATGAGATTTGGAATGAGCCTGATTCTCCAAGCTTCTGGCATCCCATGAATCCAAGCGGAGCTGAATACGCAAAATTTGTCGATATGACAGCCGAGATCATCCGTTCTGTTCAGCCGGATGCAAAAATTGGTGCTTGCGTTTCTGCAATATATTGGTTCAAATTTGTAAAGGAAACAATTGAAAGCATAGGTCGTAAGACCATTGACTTCTTTGCTTTTCACGCATATTCACGAGTACCCGAATTCAGATATGCAAGGCTTGTTTCTTTTATCAGAGATCTTCTTGATACAAACGGATTCCAAAATGTTGAGATTTGGCAGGGTGAGGGCGGTTATCCCTCCTGGGCATATGAAGGGCATTGGCTCGTAAAAGAAGGCTGCGATGATGAAAGAGCGCAGGCTGTGTGGCAGCTTCGCAGATATTTTCTTGATGTTTATAACGGTATCAAATTAAGCTCCTTCTTCCAGATGGCGGATATGTGGGAAAAGCCGTATGCAAAGGCGGTTCAGGTGCTGAAAAAGCCTGCGGCTCACGGTATTCTTAACGGACTTACCTACACGCCAAAGGAATCATATAAAACCATTCGTAATCTTTCGGCGATTTTCAGCGGTGATATAGCACCGACAAAAAATTATATGCATGTCGACCCGGATTCTGATTCTGTCCTTGAGCTTCTCACATGTCAGACTATGACATTCAAAAGAAACGGCTGCCCGATATATGCTTATTATCTCCCTCTTGAGATCGGCAAAAAGCACGAAATGAAATATACCGCAAGCGTTTTCACAAATGAGCTTCTCGAGTCTCCGGTTCTCATCGACACATATACCGGTGAGGTTTTTGAGGTGGAAAATGTGTCTCAAAACTGCGGTTTAGTAACATATAAGGAGCTGCCGATAAAGGATTACCCGCTGATGCTCACCGAAAAAGGAGCATTTGAACTTGCTTCATTATGGGCAAATATTTGCTAAAAAGCATAAAATTACAAAAAAGGAGAAAAACGAATGAAAAACTTGAAACGAATTATCTTAACATTTTCTTTTCTCACCTTGATCATTTCGGCACTTGCAATAAGCGTATATGCTGAAGCTACGCTGTAGGAACAGAAGCCCGAAAATGTAAAAAATTCAGTTCTTTTGTAATTCATCGTTTTATAAAACAGCAGTCCCAAATGCACTTAAAGGCATTTGGGACTGCTATTTTATTTCTGTATTTTTTATCTTTTCGGAAACGCAGGATTATACATATAATAATTCTTCGAATCCAGCTTGTCGCGGACCATGCCCATGGCTTCACCGATCTTAGCATTTCAAACAAAACCCCGCAATCCCTCGAAAATCAAGGGCTTGCGGAGTTTGACTGTTTGAAAAAATACATGGTGCAATCGAATTCTCAATTAACACACCTTCATTGATTGTTAGAATATCGTGCTGAATATGCTTCTTTGTTTTTATAAACTTGTATTTAAAAGCACGGCTTTGACAACATAGCTGGAAAGCAGATAACGAAGCTTTGAATATTCTCCATTCTCCAGCACCGCTTTAAGCTGTTTTGACACGGCAGAGACACCTTTTGACCATTCTTTGCTTGTATCCGCATTGCTTCTCAAAGCATCCATAGCGACTTGAGCTTCCTTTTGATATGCGCTTACAGCACTATGAGGAAGCTTTACCGAAGAAACCGCAGGCATAAATTCTCCTTCGTAAATGAAGACCTTAAGCTCAAAAGGGTCAAGAGTAGTATTCTCCGATGCAGAGCCGCATTCAAAGCTTATTTCGATGCTGTATGGCTCTCGGTTAAGTGTGTAAACATACGTCCTGCCATCAAGATCAAGCCAACGCACGCAAACTGGGTCGGAATATCCCGGAAGATCATTGAATTTGACAGCCGGCAGCTTGCGGTATTCCGAGGCAAAATTCAGTTGACTTTCGGTATGACCTTTATCGAGATAAAGTCCGCCTGCTGTGATAGAAAGAGCATCGTAAAGAGCAACATCCGCCCCGATAAGCTCCGAATAATAGGGCTCGGGCGGGAACATTGACGTGATCCTCATTTGAGACTCATATAAGAAATAACAATCTGTAATATCATTGAATAACGAATTCTCTCTGAAAACGAAATCGGGAGCATAATCACCGAATTTGCGTATCGCCTCAAGATTTTCGGAATCCGAGGCTGTACAAGCGAATTTTCTGTGCTCGCCCCAGCGTTCTACCCACGCATTGAAATGGAAAGCCTGATTTTCCTTCGACATACGCATCAGATCATAAAGCTCATCATCAAGTAGGCGTTCATCGGTAAGCTGACGTCTGAAAAACTCTCTTCCCTCCATATCTCGGCAGAAATTGCGCTCCACGCAAATGGAATAATAAGGAATGAGTCTATCTCATCCTTATAAAACGAGCTTTGATGCCATTTTTGCATAACGCCTATAAGTCCGGTGCAAATAAAAAGCTGCAAAGCAACCTGAAGCACTGTTACAGCACCAAAGCCGAAACAAGTGACATAACAGAATTATAGAATTTATATATTCCAAAGCTGTTTTTATATGTAAGGCATCTGTGGATTCCTTTCGGTTGGTGTACCCCACAAGGATCTCATAGTCGTTGTTTTTATACGCTGCAGTGCTCTTGATATCTATTCCCGTAGACTCGCTCATGTACTTTATCAGATCCTTTGCCATAGTCGCCGCTGCGTTGCTTTTTTGCATATCAACAAAAACATAGTCCTCAAGGGTTTCAATCTTGTCGATATAGACCTTTTCCGCATCAATTTCGTCGGGCGCATCCGTATTTCCGCAGGAAATGAAAAAGATAGCGCAAAGCGTTAAAATAATAAGTAAAAATAATGATTTTTTCATA